>NZ_CP151949.1:4235000-4422500 GCF_038592965.1 Paenibacillus sp. FSL L8-0158
GTTCTACTCATTGTATCGCTTCTTGAACAGTTCGACAATTTAAAAATGGCCCACAGTAGCCTATAAACCGCGGCTTGCTGTGGGCCTTCATTGTTATTCTAAAAGAAGTATTTCCTTTCCTACTGGCTGTTAACGGATCGTGATCGTATGCACAGTCTTCCCGCTTGCGCCGTCATTATCCGTCACCGTTAGCTCTACGGTATACGTTCCAGCTGTGGTGAATTTATGTTTCACCTTGGAACCGACCGCCGTATCACCATCGCCAAAATTCCAGCTGTAACTGACGATCTCACCGTCTACATCACGGGAAGCTTTGGCGTTAAATTGTACATTTTTGTTCTTCTTAGCGGATTCGTTAGCCTGAATAATGGCTACTGGCTTTTCATTGGATGTAGGTGGATTCGGATCAGGGTTCTGTCCTCCACCATTGGTTACATACAATCTTCCCGGCGCCTCCGTCTCCACTTCATTTCCCGCTGCATCCCTTACCCGGATCACGATGACTCCGCCTTCCAGGTTCAGAGAAGATGAAGTGAAATAAGTACCTTCATAGTGGCCTGACGAAGTCTCATTTAATGGAATATCGTTGCGGCCCAAAGTGGACAGGTTGAAAGGCAGCTCCACATGGAAGGACGCCTCCAAACCTGATGCACTGTTAAAGGATACCCGTACCGACTGCTCTGGAGTAATACGCACATCCTCAGCAGGGTTAATGTTTTCAAGCTTCGGCAGAGCTGTATCGACATACACCGAGCGCGTAACGGTTGTTTCGTTTTCGGCAAGATCCTTGGCCGTCACCGTAATTTGATTTTCACCTTCGTTGATAAGCAATCGCTTGTTAAAGGTACCGTCACTTCCAAATTCGGCTGGCTCGCCGTTAATCGTCAAATCGGTGAGGAATTCGTCATACACCGTACCGGTGACGCTCACGACACCCGCATTCGTACGGGCTCCTTCATCTGGCGAAGTCAGGATCAGACCCGGTTTAGTCTGGTCAAGTGTCACGACCACCGGTTCGGAACGATCCGTTACTTTGCCGTATACCGCTGCTTGAACACTCAGCGGATTAGCACCTGGCTGAAGATCGACCGATAGACTGAACTGACGATCCTTCACCTTCGTTGTGCCAGCTAGCTCCTTGCCGTTAAAGAGCTGAATATCGGCTCCTTCTGCCGGAGAAGTTCCTGTTACGGTAATCGTCTCTTCCTGCGTATAGGTAGCCTTCGTAGGAGTCGTAATCGTTGGAGCATTCACCGGATATCTGACGATAGCCCGGATCATGTAGTTCCCTTCCTCCTCAGGTGATTGGCTCCATGCGCCGCTTACACCTTGCCAGCTTCGAAGCGCATTGGGACTGCTTTCATCTGTAGCAAGACCCGGCGACTGTGTGCCTACAGCAGACTGTGTATATACGATGTAGAAGTCACCTTGAACCGTCACCGGCTCTGGGAGCTGCACCGTCGTCCATTGTGTCTCATCCCGTACGGCAGTCCCGTCGAATGGACCAGCCAATAATCGTCCAGGTGCTCCTGCCGCACCGGAGGCGTCATAGACAGAATATTGGAATGCCGTTCCTCCCGGATTCGGGAAAGCAGAGTTCCAGAATAGAAGCGATGCTCCTGTCACTTGAGCCACTTCCGACTCAGGCGTCATTCTGACTGCCCATGAATTGCCTGCCGCGTTAAAGGCTCTAGCATTTTCTCCTGTCCCGTCATCGTAGGCAATGCCTCCTTGGAACCCGATGAAAGGTTTCAACGTGACATTCGCTTCCACACTACCGTTCGGAGGAGCAGTAACGGATACACTGTCGCTATAATAATTCTCAGCTGAAATGGACAATGTGTATGTTCCTTCCAGCACGTCCAGCGTAAATTCTCCAGCCTCATTTGTCTCTACCGGAGCAATACGTGCATCCTCGAGCACCAACACTTTCGCTTTTTGGATCGGTTCACCGGATTGCTTGTCGGTAATGACCCCGTGAATCGTACCGTGAGGTACGGCCTGAAGACTAAAGTTTGCTCTGATAACTTTGTTATTCTCAATCGTGACTGCTTTCGTTTGAGGCACATAACCATAGGCTTCAGCCTTCAGCGTATAGTCGCCCGCTACATGGGTGAAGCTGTATTTGCCCGTGGTCGGGTCCGTTTTCACCGAACGTCCTGTTTCCAATACCGTAACCGTAGCGCTGGCTGGAAGACTGTCGAGACCGACACGTCCACGTTCCACCGTTGTTTCTGCCGGCTTCACTTTCTCCTGGAATTCACTCTTTTCAGTGCTTGTAATTTTGTACAGCGGGAATTGTTCTTCCGCTTTTTCCAGCTTGATATTCGACTCAGGTACGATGTCCTTGGTCACTGTCGCAGCTGGAATACCCAGCACACGGAAATCGTCAATGTACCAGCCGTTCTTGTTGACACTGTTATCCGATTTCAAACGGAAGCGAATTTGGATTTCATTGCCGGTGTAGCTATCCAGATTGTAATAAACCGGAGTCCATTTTTTCCCATTCGTGTTGTGAGAGAACTTGCCCAGCTCGCTCCACGTGTCGCCATTGTTTTTGGACACTTCCACATAACCGTAATCATAGCCGGCCTCAATTTCAAACCAGTGATTGAAGGTCAGTGTTGCGTTGCGTACAGCCTGCAAATTAATTTTTGGAGAAACCAGCGAAAATTCAGCTCCGTTCTCATAATTGCTATCCAGATCGGTTGCCCACACATTGGGTCTGGACGCTGCGCTCTCTGGTCCTACTTCCTTAGGAATGCCGCGTTCCCACTCATCCTTAGTACCGGAATGAGTCCAGCCATTATCCGAGCTGCCATCAAAATGATCGCTATACAGCGTATCCGGCACGTCTACTCTCAGAGAAGCCTCATTCGACTTGATTCCTTCATTGCCACTATAATCCTCGGCCGCCACTGCATAATGGTAAGTCGCTCCACCGACTGTGATGGTATCTGTGAATGTCAGTGCTGAGGTTGTACCGACGGAAGCATAATTTTTACCTGACTGGGTAGAACGATACACCTTGTACTGCTTCACATCTTCATCGGAGGAAGCATTCCAGGCCAGCGTAACGTTGCCCACAGTATCTGCTTCAGCAGTCAAATTGCTCGGCGCAGCAGGTGCAACGGTGTCTGGCTCCTGAATCGACAGATCGTCAATATACCAGCCATCTTTCACAACCGTATTGTCACTAGTAAAGTTGAACAGGAGGTACACCTTTTGACCCGCGAATGCCCGCAAATCAAGATATTGTGTTTTCCAGCCGTTGCTGGTACCGGTAAACGATAATACCTGCTCAAACGCATTCTGATTGTTTGTGGTTGCTACGTACACTTTGCCGAAATCAGAATTGTTTTCAAGATCGTACCAATGCTTGAAGCTGACCAGTGCCCCTTTGGAGCTCTCGGTCAGATCAATCGGAGGGGCCATAAAATAACTGTTGGAGTTGGTCTGATATTGGCCTTCGAGATTGGTCGCGATGACCTTTGTACCCGAATGTGCGCTTTTAGGGCCGCTTGTCGGAGTTCCCCATTTCCAAACACTGCCCTGTCCACCGATATTAATACCGGCAATGTCTTTTTCAAAGTCTTGTGTGTATCCTGGTTTTACCCCTTTAGAGATTTTCACCTTATATACTTCAGTTTCAAATCCGTTATTACCGTAATCATTTACACGAATATAGTATTCCAGACCAGCGCTATCCACCAAAAAAGTCGGGATGGATGCTTGATATGTACCATCTTTGCTGTCGCCGGAGGTCCGTTCCAGCGGAATATATACATAGTTTGACGTACCCGCTGTTTTGGCAAATGCCTCAACGGCTGTCACGCCGACATCATCCGTTACATGAGCAGTCAGAGGTATATCAATACCCTCGAATGCCGCAGCAGGCGGTGTATGCTCGAGAACAGGTGCTTCCAGATCGTCGCCACCCGTTACAACTTTACCAGACACGGAGCCCAGACCTTGCATGACCGAACCGACCGCATCCAGCGCATTAATGACACCATGTCCGTAGCCATTGTTTGGCGAAGTAGGATATGTGCTGTCCGTGCGTGGTGTAGCCGTATTCATCAAAATTTCCTCAAGTTGATCTACGGTAAGCGAATGATTCGCTTGCAGCAACAGAGCTGCAAGGGCCGCAACATGAGGTCCCGCCATGGAAGTACCGTTATATCCGCCTTTATAGGCGCCACCAGCAACAGATGACCGGATATTAACACCCGGCGCGGAAACTTCTGGCTTCACCTCACCATAGGGTGAGGGTCCTAACAATGAGAAGCTGGCCAGATTATCATTGCTATCCGTGGCTCCAGTAGCGAAGGATTCCGGATAGTTCGCCGGATTGGCTACTGAGGCAGGTCCGCCCGGATTGGAAAGAGAGGTGTTACCTGCAGAGAATTCAGGGAAGATTTGAGCATCCCGCCATGCCTGAACCACAGGCCGGAACCATTCATCAAGACCCGGTCCGCCTCCCCACGAGTTGTTCACTACGTCTGGAGCAAGCTCTGGATGAAGATTCCCTTGGGCATCTTTTGGCGCAAGCAGCCATTGGCCACCATCCAGTATAATCGCATCCGTCGTTTCCGGATTAAAAATCCGAACCGCAATCCACTTCGCACCAGGGGCAACGCCCACTCGGTTCGTTCCGTTTTCCTCAGAGCCGACCATCGTACCCATTGTATGTGTACCATGGGAATCGTCTTCCTGATCGACCGGAAGCGTTGCATGACTATGCGGATCATACCAGCTCAGCTCGGGATTCACGACATTGCCTGCCGCGTCCAGACCCCGCCATTTGCGATGAAGGGCCGGATGTGTATAATCTACACCTGTATCCAGATTGGCAACTACGATTCCGGTTCCGTCGATTCCTTTTTCCCATACTTGTGGTGCGTTAATATGGGATATGTTCCATTCCACCGTAGATGGGTCTACAGCGTTCTTACCTGCATTGCCAGGCTTAGCCGATGTTTTGCCATCGTCCTTCTCCACCTCTACAGCTTTCTCTACCGATGCAGACTTCGCCGTTGCTGCTGTCGCTGTTGCAGCTGTTTCAGCCGTTTTGACATTTGCTCCCTCTGCTTGCTTGTCAACCGTCACCTTTTGCAGATAACGCGTTTCATTCGGTAAGACTTTATCGACCTCAGGCAGTTTCGAAATATGATCCAGCACCTCCTTGGTGCTTGTTACAGCCAATGCATTGACAATAAAATAGCTTTTATATTCCTTCACTCCACCACTCTCTGATTGCTTATCCAAATAATTTTCAAGCCCATATTGGGTTCTTGAAGCGGTTTCACGCAGAGAGCTGATCACATGGCTGCGTGCAGCCATTTTGGCAGCGGAGGGTGTTATTTTCTCAAGTGAGGCCTTTTGGAGAGCATTTTTGGAAACCTTGTTAGTGTCTACCTGTTCTTTTAATTTGACCAGATAGGTAACATAGTTATTCTCCTCAAACTGTTTGGTCAGTTTCGGGGACACCTTCGCGGTCGTGACCTTGTGCGAGGCAGATTTCAGCTCCAGCTTGGAGCCATCCGGTGTGTTATTCGCCAAAGCAGGTTGAACAAAGGAAAAGGCCATTAGTAAAGATAGTCCGATGGATAGTGGTTTCTTGAATCGTTTAGGTTTAATCAATTACTTTTCCACTCCTTTTACTAGGTTTAATGTTTCTGAAATAACCTGTACAGAGTAAGACCTCATGCCTTGCACATCAAACACACGGGTTGCGCAACATGACGTGGTTGGCGATCACCTCCTTCATAGAATATAGAGGCACAAAAATATTTGGCTGTTCATAGATGGCAGTACTTCATAGGTGAGTTTACAATCCCAATAGAAGAGCGATGAAATTCAGTAGAAACCAAGGAGAAAAAGCAGGAGAACTTCGAAGAAAAACATGTTATATCATTACAGTTTATATTAAAAATTGATATATAATCATATATTATGGAATAGTATAAAGTTATCAAAACAGATATACAAGTCATTTTTTTGCATTTTTCTTGAAATTCTATGACTTTTATATTCTTTCATGTACGAAAACCCCTTTTTTGCGGCTACGTAAATAGTGCATTACACGGTTAACAGGTGTATGCAATCTCTGTACAAGCCGCTCAAAGGGATTTTCGGGGTCTTTCTTAATCCTGTCTGATTATTTTTACTTAAGTACTGAATTGACTGCAGCAAGCGCGTCGATCAGACCATATCCGTAACCATTGTTCGGTGAAGTCCGATACTGGCTATCTGTCAGCGGCGTCGCTGTTTTTGAAATAACATCCTCCAGTTGATCCACAGTCAATGATGGTTTGGCCTGAAGCAGTAATGCTGCTAATCCAGCAGTATGCGGACCTGCCATGGAGGTACCGTTCCATCCCCCCTCATACACTCCGCCCGGTACAGAAGAACGGATGTTGACACCAGGAGCCGAAATTTCAGGCTTCACTTCGCCATAAGGAGAAGGACCGCGCAGCGAGAAGCTGGCCAGCTTGTTGTTAATGTCCGTGGCTCCTGTCGCATAGGCTTCCGGCAGATTTGCCGGATTGGCTACAGACCCAGGTCCGCCCGGATTGGACAATGTTGTGTTGCCTGCGGAGAACTCAGGGAAAATCTGAGCCGCTCTCCACGCCTTGGTGACTGGACGATACCATTCATCCAGGCCAGGTCCGCCGCCCCAAGAGTTATTCACCACATCCGGTGCAAGCTCAGGGTGCTTTTTACCGTTTTTATCTACAGGAGCAAGAATCCATTGTCCACCGTCCAGCAAGATGGAGTCGGTCGTATCTGGATTGAATACTCGAACCGCAATCCATTTAGCGCCAGGGGCAACTCCGATTTCATTCGTACCGTTGCTGTCCGATCCAACGCTTGTACCCATTGTATGTGTACCATGTCCATTTGAATCAGTCGGCAGCGATGCTCCATTAACCGCATCATACCAGCTCAGTTCTGGATTAACGACCTGACCGGAAGCATTCAGACCACGCCATTTTCTTTTCAACGCCGGGTGAGTATATTCAACGCCTGTATCCAGATTGGCGACAACAATGCCTTTGCCGTCAATGCCTTTGGCCCAAACCTGTGGTGCTTTGATTTTAGAAATATTCCACTCGACACGGCTCGGCGTTACAGCATCCTTATACACGGATTCTTCCACCGATTTTTGTGCATTCTCTTCCGTCACAGCCGTATCTACAGCGGCCTGATCTGCAACCGCTTGGTCAGCTGTAGATTCCTCAACTACGGGCTGGGCATCCTTATCTATTTCTACCTTTTGCAGTTCCCGCTTTTCATCCGGTAAAATTTTGTCGATCTCAGGAAGTGTGGCCAGATTATCCATGACCTCTTTGGTGCTGGTTACCGCAAATGCGTTCACGATAAAGTAACTCTTGTACTTTTTGACGTTTCCGTTATTGACTTCCTTCTTTAAGTATTCTTCCACGGATTGTTGCGTTTTTTCTGCTGTATCCATGAGAGAGTTCACAACCGTTGTACGTACAGAAAGCTTAGCAGCAGCGGGTGAAATCTGCTCTGCAGAGGCCTTCTGAAAAGCATGCTTGGCAACTGACTCCGTATCCACCTGATCTTTCAATTTAACCAGATAAGTGACATACTCACTGGCACTGAATTGTTGGTTCAGCTTGGCTGAAACCTTGGCGGAAATGGTTGATCCTCCTGCTGAGGTGGTGGTGCTGGAATCTCCATATACCGGAGAAATTAGAGAAAAAGCAAGAAGAGCAGTAAAACTGACCGACAGCGTCTTTTTGATATTTTTCGACTTAATCAATACTTTCCATCTCCCTTTACTTGGTTTTTTAATTCTCAAGGACAACCTTCCGGGCAGCTACGTCAAAAGCTCACAAAATGGCCTCTGGTACTCACCTCCTTTAAAAATATAGATTCCGCCGGGGTGAAATCCATAGGTCATCATGCTGAGGTGAACAACCTTTGGTGCAGACCGCAAAGAACGGGCATCGGGTAGGAACAGGTAGAACAAGTTTGAAAATGGTAAGTGAAAAAAAATGAAGAAAAAGGTAGGGTAAGAAACTAGAAGTGATCGAGGAGGTAGATAAGCAAGTATTAAAATACAATTTAAAACAAAAGAATGAAACATATGGTATCTTTTGAATCTAGTATAGTGTCATAAAATCAGATATTCAAGCATTTTTTTTGAATTTTATTCCTTTTTTTTCTTGAAGAAGAGAAAAATCTCTTCCATTTTCGAAACAAATGCAATCTTCATTGTGCACTTGGTTTCGGAGATTAGAAGAGATTTTTCGGCATTCAGCAACAAGTTTAAAAAAGTGTTATCTGCCGCTATTTACAGGTATGGGAACCGAAACGGCCCCATCTGGAAAGGAAGATTTGCTTTGCTGAGGTCTGCGACATAGACTCTTACATTCCCGAAAAGCCATTTGCCTGCATCCACTGCACTGATCCTGATTCACCAGCGCAAGGGCAGCCGTAAGGGCCTCTCCTGTATGTTCAAAAAAATGCTTTTGTCCAATCATGTCGTAGCATCCGGTTTTCTGTAGTAATGCCTGCGGTTGAGGCTGGAGTCCAGAAACAAGCACCGTCCCGCCAGACTTCCGGTATTTTTGGATTAATGCGGTAAAGTTACCTTCTCCTGTCATATCCATAAAAGGGACCTTTCCCATACGCAATAACAAAATCCCTTGTAGGTGGTCCGTCCGACCTCCCACACCCGAGTTTTCCAATACCGAAGCTGCACCGAAAAATAGAGGACCTTCCACATTGTAAATAGCCACCTGTGGACAATCATGCTGATCTGTGACCATATGCGCGCCTACTTTTTCATGTTTTACAGAAGGATCAGGAAGTACCTTATCTACTGAAAGTGTACTGCTCATCCGTTTAACAAACAATACAACCGCTAGAATCAGACCTACCTCTACAGCCGTTGTCAGAGTTGTAAAAACCGTCAGCAAAAAGGTAACAACCAGCACGATAGAATCCGCTGTCCGTGTTTTGAGAATGTGCGCAAAATGCTTGCGCTCACTCATATTCCAGGCTACTACCATCAACACTGGAGCCATACTGGCCAACGGAATATTAGATGCATAAGGTGCAAAAAGCACCAGAATGAGGAGCACCACGAACCCATGTACGATGCCTGACATAGGAGAAACAGCACCGCTACGGATATTTGTGGCGGTGCGGGCAATTGCACCTGTCGCAGGAATACCGCCGAACAGCGGTGTCAGCAAATTAGCAATCCCTTGTCCAACCAGTTCACGATTGCTGCTATGCCGGGCTCCCGTCATACCGTCAGCTACCACCGCTGAAAGCAGAGATTCAATAGCTCCCAGCATTGCAATAACAAGTGCTGGCGGAAAGAGCTTCACGATCAAATCCCACGTCACCGCAGGAATATGTAGCTCAGGCAAAGATGCTGGAATTGCGCCATACGCAGAGCCAATCGTAGCCACCTGCCCTGGAAAAAGTAAAGCTGCCACCAGCGTTGACAAGAGTAGGCCAACCAGTGAGCCGGGTATCTTGGGCCATTTTTTAGGTACCAAAATAAGCGCGGCAAGACAGATACAAGCCGTCAGAATACTATATACATTTAGTGAAGGAAGTCGATGAATGAGCTCTGCCATGGAAGGCAGAAAAGTTTCATGCCTCTCTACCCCGCGCAAGCCGAGAAAGTTAGCAATCTGACCGCTGAATATCGTTACGGCAATTCCGGCCGTAAAGCCAATTGTTACTGGCTTGGGAATAAACTTAATCAGTGCCCCCAGCCTTAGCACACCCATTAAAATGAGCATAATGCCCGCCATAAAACCGGCTATGAGTAAGTTCTCATAACCGTATTGCATGACAATAGCTAGCAAAATCGGAATAAACGCACCTGTAGGTCCTCCGATCTGGAATTTGGACCCTCCCAGCAGCGAAACCAAAATTCCCGCAACAATGGTCGTATACAGCCCATATTCCGGCTTTACTCCTGATGCAATGGCAAACGCCATACCGAGTGGAATCGCCACAATCGCTACAATACTTCCAGAAATTAGATCCTTTCGCAAAGCCCCTGCGTTATAGCCTTCGAACCTTCCTATCCACTTCATTCCTGTAACCCTTCTTTTCTGTAATAGCATTACTTCTCGTTACGTATACCTTCCAGCAACGAGATAGCTTCGACCAAATGATTGTCAAAAATCCGCCGCGCCACTGCAAGCAGCTCCGTCAAAAGCGGATCACGTAGTGAATACACGACCGATGTACCTTCCTTGAAGCTGTTCACCAAATTTTTGGCCCGTAAAACGGCCAATTGCTGCGATACGGCAGAACCTTCAGAACCGAGCGCAGTCTGCAGCTCGTTCACATTCCGTTCTCCTTCACTCAGCACCTCCAAAATGCGGATGCGCAGAGGGTGAGCCAATGCTTTGAAAAAGTCGGCCTTAAATTTCTGGAGATCTCCTTCCATGCCTGCTCCGTCCCCCTCACAGAATTGTCCTATAAGCGATCAACAATATCTGAATATTTGAATATTTAGTACAATAACAGCTTCGGGCCAATTGAACTATGATGTTACTCACACTTCCCCATGAGTAAAGTCACATTTTCCCACACTTCTACCTTTCAGGGGTTGACAGCTTCCACAGGTTTCCATTAACATAGCAATTAACTTTAAGAAAAGGGGGCCGACAGACATGACCGAGCTTTACATGATAACGACAGACAGGCAGCATGATACAACCACATATTTGAGTTTTCGTCTCATCGGCCCCGTTCGGGCGACATGATGGGTGATATCACGCTGTCTGACGGCGTGATTAGCCGGGCTTTTTTATTTTTTTATGCTATTGGAAGAACAGGTTATTTTACGTATTTATGATGTGTTGATCATAAAATGTAATAACACTTTCGGTGCAAGAAGCCGTAGACGACAAGTCTGCGGCTTTTTTGTTTTTTAAATCTTTTTATGCAAGTATTTATGAATTTACTTGAAGAAGGGAACTGCCCATTTATATGAATATACAACATACAACCGACTCGTCCTTGCATGAAGGACCATACAGCCATCTGATGAAGCTTCCGGCAGGTGATCTAACCGTCTATGCTTCTCAGCAACTTTTCTCCTCACTGGATTACAAGGTGTTCGAGATGGCTAATAACAATTTACAAATTCCAGGTATCCGCTATATGGGATACACACCAGATGTACATGTAGGCGTCGGAACCTGCATCGGTACGACTGCAGTATGGGGAATGGAGGACGGCTATGTATCCCCCTCCATCGTCGGCAGTGATATTGGCTGCGGCATGCGCGTACACCTGACCAATCTGCACAAGGATGCTTTGAAGGAAACCAAGCTGCGCCGTAAGCTGGTCAAAACCATCGACAAATATTTGCCCATGGAAGCCCACCAGCGCGGGCATTATTCGGATATCCGACTGGAGCATATTGTACGCAAGGGTCTACACGGCTTACCCAACAAATATATTCCGGACAGCTACACTCCTAAGAAATCCACCTCACTCACCCATGTAGAGCACAGTAAATTCTCCTTTGACGAGGAGGTGCTGAATCTTGTCGAAGACCGTACATGGCATCGGGCTCACCGACAGCTCGGCACACTGGGTGGAGGCAATCATTTCGTCGAAATTCAGGCGATTGAAATCGCGGAGGAAAACCGTGAAACAGCTGAAGCTTGGGGGATGTTCGACGGTCAGGTGGCTGTGATGATTCATTCTGGATCGCGGGCTTGGGGTGGAGCAGTCAGCCAAGCCAGTTCATCTGCCATTGCCAAGACGATGAGCCGTCTCGGACTCGGTACCTCTGACCCGAGACTGGTCTTCGCACCGCTGGACCATCCCGAAGCTGCACATTATGTCGATATGATGTATTCAGCGCTGAATTATGCCGTGGTGAACCGACATCTCATCGCATACTCCGTGCGTGAAGCCTTCCGCGATGTCTTTGGTACAAAGTGCGAGTTGCGTACTTTGTACGATCTAATGCACAATTATGCTTGGGAGGAATCCCATCCGGATCACGGGAGCGTGTTTGTGCATCGTAAAGGTGCTACGCGTGCTCTTCCAGCAGGACACCCCGACAATCCGCGGCCTTATCAGGCGACAGGGCATCCGGCCCTGATTCCCGGCTCTATGGGAACAGCCTCTTATATTATGGTAGGTTTACCGGGCGGTCAGGATAACTTCCACTCCATTTGCCATGGAGCAGGCCGTATTCGTTCGCGTTCTGCGACCAAACGACTCGTCAGTGTGGACGATTTTGCAGATGCTCTGGGTGTAGGGACAGACGACGAAATTGTGGTCAATCAGGCATCACTGGAAAGCATTATCGACGAATCTCCACAAGCCTACAAAAATGTAGATGATATTATCGAAAGTGTCACCGGGGCAGGACTCGCAGCAGTTGTAGCCAAATGCAAGCCGCTAGCCGCCCTGAAAGGAGCCAAATAATTTGAGTATAGACATCCCAGCTATTTACGAATTTGATGAACGTACAGATGGACGCATTACCGGTTATGCCGCTTATGCCCGTCTGATCGACGGTATCAGTGAAGCACTCTATAACCGCTACGGCGTAAAATACGTGCTGTATGCCAGCGATGATCCCAATATTGAGTATTGGGATCTGCTGGAGGAGGATATTCGTTCAGGCAGTCCCGACCTGGAGCATGTGGCACGGGTCTTCGATCGTTTGGAGGAACGCACCATCCAGTATGACGATGACGGGCCGACTCCTGAATACGGCGTGCATCTGTCGATGCGTAATAATGTATTCGCCTATCCCAAGTGGGGCATCGCGCTGGCGCGAGTTCCCTTTTTCCGTGATAATGGCGTGTACAATGAAGATTACGTATTTGCAATAGGCGACCAGGAACTGCAAGGCTTCCTCGCGGGAGTACGCGGTCGTGAACGTAAGCAGAATATGAAGCGTGTCACCGTTTTTACCGACACAAGCCGTGGACTTTCTCGGCAGGCAGAGCCGATAACCCGGGCAATTACGCGGGATGACGTGATTTTGAAAGCGGAAATCAAACGGGATATTTTCCGATCACTCGACCAGTTTTTTGAAGCGGATCGTACCTTCTATCAGACTTATAACATTCCTTACAAGCGCGGCATTCTACTATACGGCCATCCGGGCAACGGTAAAACAACACTTGTAAAATCAATTGCCAGCAGTGTACCGGGTCCGGCAGCCTACTGGCAAATTACAGAATATACAACTAGTGAATCGGTCAAAGAGGTGTTTGAGGCGGCTACTCGCCTGGCTCCGATGGTGCTGGTTATTGAGGACATTGATTCCATGCCTCAGGAGGTTCGTTCCTTTTTCCTGAATACCCTCGACGGCGCTACATCCAAGGAGGGCATCTTCCTGATCGGAACGACCAATTATCCCGAGAAAATCGACCCGGGTCTGATGAACCGGGCAGGGCGTTTCGACCGTGCCTATGAAATTAGTTTGCCTGACGAAGCGCTGCGACTGGCGTATCTCAAGCTGCGCAACTTCCTTGTTTTCGCAGGGGAAACAGGTACGCAGAAGGCAGCAGCCATGACTGACGGGTTTTCGCTGGCACAGCTCGGAGAACTGTATGTCAGCGCTGCTCTGGAGTGGCATGAGCAAGGAAAAGCCGATATTGAGCTGATTATTAAAGGTATGCGAGGCGAGCTCGATAAGAGCCGCAAGCAGGACTGGTTGAAAAATGTGGCCGAAGGACGCGTTGGATTCTTTTGAGTTATCCACTCATTGCCTTATCAAGAAATTTATGTTACGTTGATATACAATAAAGTATCGAAAGGGTGACCTTAAGCCATTGATCTACTAATCCTATTCCACCATAGAAAAAATCGTAATCTTACGAATTTTCTGGATAGGATTAGTGTAGGCTTGGGGCATTAACGGTAAGAGCATTGCTTCTATGACGGGAGCAGTGTATCTTCTCGTTCGTATGTCTACCTCCTATCCAGAAACCAATGGATAAGGAGGTTTTTTGCATGAAAAGAATACTTGGAATTCTAATGATTAATATCTTCATCGTTATGGTGGGCGTTGGTTTAATTACCCCTATTCTGCCGGAATTGATCATTGAATTTGGTGCCAGTGGGCGAGCAATCGGTTTATTGGTAGCAGCCTATGGCATAACGCAATTCCTGCTCTCTCCCCTGACCGGACAGCTGTCTGATCGATATGGGAGAAAAGTTTTTATCGTCGTAGGTGTTATTGTTTTTGCTGTAGCTAAATTTATCTTTGCTATTGGATATGAGCTGTGGATGCTGTATACCTCAAGACTTCTGGAAGGAATGGCAGCAGCCCTGATTGTTCCACCGATGATGGCATATGTAGCGGATATTACAACAACCGAAGAACGCGCCAAAGGGAACAGCCTGCTCGCCGCAGCCATGTCATTCGGATTTGTTATTGGACCTGGACTGGGTGGTCTTCTTGCAGGATATGGAACGAGAGTGCTGCTTTACGCAGCGACAGGTGCTGCTATGGCTGCTGTTATTTTTTCAGTGATTTGTTTGCCAGAAAGTTTATCGAAAGAGCAAATGAAAGCAGCGCGGGCAAGAATTATTCAGAAGGAATCTATTTACAAACAATACGCGAGATCATTGAAGTCAAAATATACGATGCTCTTTGTACTTGTCCTGGTGATGACCTTTGGACTCGCTAATTTTGAATCTGTTCTTGGTTTATATGTAACGAACCGCTTCCAATTCTCGCCGCAAAATATTGCTGTCATTCTGACCGCAGGTGCTGTGATCGGAGTCGGTATGCAAGCATTAGTTGTTGCTAAAATAATCAATAAGTTTGGTGAACAAAGGGTGATCAAAGGATCGCTTCTTTTCACCTCGGTTGCTTATATTTTATTTCTCTTAGCCAAAGATTTCTGGAGTATCTTCATTGTCACTTCTCTTATTTTCTTTGCCACAGCTATGCTTCGTCCAGCTCTTAATACACAATTATCGAAGATGGCCGGGAATGAGCAAGGATATGTAGCTGGTATGAATAATGCCTATATGAGTGTTGGGAATATTTTAGGCCCTACTCTAGCGGGATTTTTATTGGATGCAAATCTGTTCGCTCCATTCATAGCAGGCTGTTGTATTCTATTGATTACTTTTTTGCTTACATTAAAATTGAAATAAAAGAGGACAACTGATCAGCAAAAGGCAGCTACGGGTGCGAGGCTTTATTTTTCAATGCCCGGCTGTAGCTGCCTTTTTATTCAGTCTAATCGCTTATTTTAATAAATACTGTAATTCTCTTTATTCTGCTTCCCCGCTTAGACGATTCAAAAACTGAATAGCCCGTGGACTGGTGGGCTGCTCCAAGACCTCATGCGGCGCACCCTGCTCGACGATTACGCCCTGATCCATCAAAATCACATGGTCCGCGACCTCGGCTGCAAATTTCATTTCATGGGTGACAATGACCATAGTCATTCCTTCGGCAGCCAGTTGCTTCATGACCTTGAGCACCTCGCCTACCAACTCAGGATCGAGGGCGGAGGTCGGCTCGTCGAACAAAAGTACCTCAGGTTCGACCGCCATTGCCCGGGCAATACCGACTCTTTGCTGTTGTCCTCCTGATAACTGATGCGGATAGGATTCCGCTTTATCAGCCAACCCCACTTTTTTAAGCAACTCCAATGCACGTTTGCGCGCCTCGTCCTTGCTCTTTTTCTGAACCGTGACTTGTCCCTCCATCACATTTTGTACTGCTGTCATATGCGGGAAGAGGTTGTAGGATTGAAACACCATCCCTGTCCGCTTGCGCAGCGCCAAAATATTTTCTTGCCGGAGCTTCGTTCCTTTCGCAAAATTCAGTGCAATATCCCCTACTTGGATCTCTCCTTGGTCAGGAATCTCCAGCAAATTCAAACAGCGTAAAAACGTTGTTTTACCAGAACCGGAAGGACCGATGATAACAAGCACTTTCCCCTTACCCAACGTCACGTCAACACCTTTAAGCACTTCCAGCGAGCCGAACGATTTGTGTATATTCCGAATTTGGATCACCGGTACAATCTCCTTTATCTGACGGAAAAACGGCCTAGTCGCTTCTCCAGGTAATTTTGCAGCACAGTCAAAATAGTGCTAAACAGCAGGTATATAACCCCCGCCTCGGTATACACCAATAGCGGTTCGTATGTGGTAGCTACAATCTGGTTAGCCGTTCTGAACATTTCCACATACGTGATGGTCGCAGCCAGTGAGGTATCCTTCACCAAGCTAATGAATGAATTAGCCAACGGAGGTACGGACACACGGGATGCTTGCGGTAGCACGATACGTCGCAATACTTGCCAGCGCGTCATCCCCAGGGAGTATCCCGCCTCCCATTGGCCTTCCTGAATAGATATGATAGCTGCACGTATAATTTCAGAGCTATAAGCCCCTACGCTGAGGGTAAAGCCGATTACTGAAGCAATAAACGGGTCCAGTGTAATACCCACGGAAGGTAAACCATAGAAAATAATATACAACTGCACCAGCAACGGAGTTCCTCGAATCACCCATACATAGAAGCCGAAAATCAGCTTGAGTATTCTCCATTTGGACAGACGGGCTAACGCTGTAATCAGCGCCAGCACGAGTCCCAGAGCAAAGGAGATAAGCGTGAGCGGAATCGTAAAAGAAACCCCTGCTTTTAGCAGAGGCAATAATGAATCCATAATGATTTGTATTTGGCGATCATCCATTGTACAGACATCCTTTGAAAAGATAGGTTTGAGAAGATTCGGTTCGACTTGGCGAACGTTTGGTCTTCATTTATTATTTGGATACGTCGGCTCCAAAATATTTCTCGGAAATTTTCAGATACGTACCATCAGCCTTCATATCAGCCAGCGCTTTGTTTACTTCCTTGATCAAATCCTCGCTGCCTTTATTGAATACAGCTGCGCTGTGTGAAGCATCTGAAGATTCGTCCACCTTTTTAATTGGTGCGTCAGGCTTTTGCTTTTTCAGATCAAGATAGGATAATCCATCATTGACGGTCGCATCCACCCGCTTGGAAGTCAGGAGGTCAATGGCTTGGTTGAATCCCTCTGTTGCCACAATTTCTGCTCCGTTGCTTTTCGCGATTTGAGTCAGGTTACTGGTCAGGGATTGCCCAGCCTTTTTCCCTTTTAGATCAGCAAATTTCTGGATGTCTGTATTGTCTTCGCTTACGATCAGAACTGCCTTGGAAACAATGTACGGATCAGAAAAATCATATTTTTGCTTGCGCTCATCTGTAATGGATACTTCATTGAACACCGTGTCAAACCGCTTGGAGTTCAACCCTGCGAATATGCCGTCCCATTGCGTCTCGATAAACTCCGGTTGTACACCCAGGCGTTTGCTCACTTCAGTCGCAATATCGACATCGAAGCCTGTCAGTTTCCCTGCAGCATCATGGTAGGTAAACGGAGCATAGGTGCCTTCCGTGCCAATTCTCAGCTTGCCGCTTGCTTTTACAGATTCAAGAGTAGCTGTAGCAGTAGTATCTGCTTTTCCATTATTAGATCCGTTATCTCCGGTAGATGCATTATTGGTACTGGCGCCTTTATCGTTGTTACCGCAGGCCGAAACCAGCAATGCCATCACGATGAGTACAATCGGCAAAAAACTAAATTTTTTCATGGTATCCACACTCTTTCCCTTTTTCTTGATAACCTAGCACGCGGCTGGTCATTGAATAGTACATCATTCATTTTCACGCGTCAATGCTTTTATCCAATAATCCCTATGCAAAAGGTGAGCTATATATCTTTGCAGCCTAAAGTTATTCTAGGTTGACTCTTTCATTGGCAGGCTATTCATTACAACTCCCCTCACAGCAACTTTTTCTGTACCCTTACGTTAGAGATTTCGTATAATAGGTTTTAATATGCAGTTTAGAAATATACCGGAGTGTGATCATGGATACCCAAAATTCAACCTTATCCTCTACTTCACCTGAAGGAAGTCACTCGGCTTGGGCTACCTTCACTTCACCTTTAAAACAATCCAAAGCGTTCACCTTGTTGTGGCTTGGACATTGGATCGCAATGTTGGGGAGCTCAGTCACCACAGTCATTTTGCCACTGGTTATCTATTCCCTAACAGGCTCAACTACTATCATGGGACTGGCGATGACTGTTTATATGCTGCCTAACGTACTTATTCTGCCTTTCGCAGGCATGATCGTGGACAGAATTGACCGAATTCGTCTCCTTCTGTTTACGAATATCGCACGGTTTGGGCTGATGTTCATTGCGGCGGTGTTGATGTTTACGGGCGGGATGAAATTGCCGCTTCTATTCGTTGGCCTAGCGTTGTACGGATTGATGGACGGTATTTTTAATCCCGCTTATTCTGCCTTACGTGCACAGGTGTTCACACCGGACATACGCAATGCAGCCAACGCGCTTAGTCAGATCAGTATACAAGCCGTCCGTCTACTTGGCCCTCCGTTAGGAGGCTTCATTGTATCTTTTTCCTCACCGGGTATCGGCTTTGGACTGGATTCTATCGCTTATCTGATATCTTTCGCCTGTTTTTGGATGCTGAGCGCTCATTTGGCCTCCATCATCGGCAAAGGTCAGGTAGATCCAGAACAGCTAGATCAGGGTGGACAGCATTTTCTCAAGGATTTTATCGCAGGCTTTACCATTCTCAAAAGCCACCCCTGGCTATGGATTACGATTCTTGCCTTTTCCTTCATTAATATTTGTTATTCAGGCATTATCGCTGTACTCATTCCGTGGCTGTTCAAGGTTCATCATGGCTACAGTCCAGTCGTATACGGCATTGCGATGGCAAGTAGCGGCATTGGCGCCATGCTGGGGGCCTTTGTGTATGGATCACGCAAGCATTGGAAGCATCGCGGCCTGCTCGCATACTTAGGAGCTTTTGTCAGCGGTCTTGCTTTACTACTGTTGTCTTTAGTCACTTGGATGCCAGGACTGATTATGAGCATGATGCTCGAAGGATTTGGCATTATGATATTTGCGATTATCTGGGAGACAAGCCTTCAGGAATTAGTCCCAGCCGAGTCTTTTGGACGTGTAGCTAGTCTGGATCTAATGTTTTCCTTTGCCCTGCTCCCTGTCGGCTATCTGGCCGTAGGTGCTGTAGCGGATAAGTTTGGTGGTATGTTCACAATTGGCATGTTTGCAGCCATCGGCATGTGTATCGTGCTGGGCGTTCTATGTGTTCCTCATATCAGGCGTTTTCAATAGGAAAAATTCGTCACTTTTCCTCAAAAAAAGCTGCTCCCACAGGTTCATTTTCGAACCTTGCGGAAGCAGCCTCTTTTCCATTTTAGCCTTGTGCCCCATAGGGGCTAGTCTATTCAATGATTCGTAAAGTTAGCCTCTACTCCGTCCAACAGAACGGAAGATCAAGCTTACAATCACGACCAGCACAATCGCACCAATTAATGCAGGAACGATGTAGAACGATCCGATTTCAGGACCCCAGTTTCCCAGAATCAAGCTACCCAACCATGCGCCGATAAAACCAGCGATGATGTTACCTATCACGCCACCCGGTACATCACGACCTGCAATAATTCCTGCCAACCAACCAATAATACCACCAACAATCAATGCCCATAACCAACTCATTTTGCGTCACCTCGTTTAAGTTTTTATCGTTGTGTTCTATTATTAACCACTCGAACTCCTTTTGAACACACAAAAGACAATTGGTTAATATTACCACAGGACGGAACACTGATTTAGGGACTTGATACCATTTTACGTGCCTCTACGACTATTTATACCCCTTGTGTGAAAAGTGTGTCTCATATGCGTTTATCCTTGTATTCCTGCTTTTTTTATGCCATCCTCACATTATAGCTTCATTAATGTCACTTCATGCATAAGTTACAAAAATAACAGATTTTAAGGAGTGACCCCAACTGGAGTGTCGAGTAGGATGTGCCGCGTGCTGTATTGCCATTACGATTTCTTCCCCTATTCCCGGCATGCCAGATGGAAAACCAGCTGGTGTTCCTTGCCCTCAGCTAACTTCCGATTACCGTTGCCGATTGTTTGGCAAACCTGAGCGCCCAGTTGTATGCAGTGGATTCCATGCTGATGAGGATACGTGTGGAAGCACTAATGAAAGAGCATTTGAGCTGCTGAGAGAGCTGGAGGAGTCAACTTTACCGGGTAAAGCTTAAGGAGAAGTTCATTCTATATGAAGGAGAATTTTAATTATGAATGTTATTGAAAAAAGAATTACCGAATTGAAGCAATATCGGCCCGATCTTACCGCCCCGAAGGATATCGATTTATTCTGGGCCAAAACACTGGAAGAAGTCCACACCAAACCTGTACGTGCGTTCAAAACTCTCGTAGAAACGCCATATCCTCATATTCTTGCTTACCGGGTTACTTTTGAGGGTGTCGATGATACACCTCTGCATGCCTGGTATGTACGCCCCCGATTTGCCGGAGATCAAAAGCTGCCGTGTATCGTTCTGTTTCATGGCTATACAGGCGGAAAAGGCTATCCTGAAGATTATTCCTCCTGGCTCATGCTTGGCTTTGCGGTATTGGCCGTAGATGTGCGTGGCCAGGGAGGAGAAACGGGAGACCGTCTGGGTGATCCTCATGGTACGGTTAAAGGCTGGGTAACGAAAGGAATATTGGACAAGGATACCTGCTACTACAAAACGATTACAACCGATGCCCTTAGAGCCGTAAATTGGGTAGCGGAGCAGCCGGATGTCGATTCGGCTAAAATCGCAATCAGTGGCGCCAGTCAGGGCGGCGGACTTTCATTAATGGTGGCTGCGCTCAGCGATAAAGCTGCTATTACGGTAGCGGATATCCCCAATATGTGTCATATGGATTTTGGTATGATGAATTCTACCAGTTCACTGACGGAAGCAGCTGAATTTGCCAACCGATTCCCTGAGCATTTGGAACAGGTACTACATACATTAAGTTATTTTGACGTGATGAATCTGGCTCATCGCATTCGTACCCCGATCATGGTATCGGTAGGGTTCAAGGATACGGTGTGTATGCCAGAGACGATTTTCGCCGCTTATAACCGTATTGAATCACCTAAAACGATTGAAATTTATCCGTTTACCGGACATTGGGTTGAAGGCTTTCAAAGACGCAAAACGGCAGAATTTTTAGTTCAGCATTTTTCATAATTCGCTTCCCAACGCTCGAAAGTACAATAAATAGAATGATTCCTCCGGTGCACAAAAAAGAACACCACGCGTCAAACTGCGTAATGTTCTTTTCTACTGCATCGGGGCCAGTCCCGCTTCCGCCAGACAAACTCCTCGACACTTGACACGAAACAAATCTTCTAAGATTACGATGCAGCTCGCTGTTCTGCTGCCGAATCCCCTGTCCATTTTCGCACCCAAATAAAATCCATAATCATCAGACCAAACGGGATGAAGGAGGCAAACATAATAAAAAGAGGCCGCCGTATAGACCAGTGCAGTGCTGTTTTTCCATAGATTAAAGCAACGAGGAGCAACAAAAAGCTCACCCGGTATATGTTACCAATCACCATAACCGCCTGGGTCATACCCGCAGCTTGCAGCGGCTGGTGGGTGAATAGTATCGCCAAATAAGCTATAGCTTGAATCCAGAGCATGAGTCGGACACGCCCCAAAGGTGTTCTTAACACAAATTCAATCCCCTCTCCATAAGCAAGGATGTTCTCTCATCCTTTACACATCCTTTATTATAACGAAAAGGTCCCCAAACTCCAACCTATCCATTTTTGAATTTTGACCTAATGAGTTGTGTCTGATACAGTTGTGTAAGAGGTGATTATAAATGCTTAAACTGGGTATACTGGACCAGTCTCATATTCCTGAAGGCGGTACTGCTCAGGATGCATTATCCAATACAACCGATTTAGCGCGTGAAGCTGATCAACTGGGATATAGCCGTTATTGGGTATCCGAACATCATGCGTCCAAAACACTAGCGCACTCCAGCCCTGAGGTGCTGATTGCGCATTTGGCTGCTCACACATCACGCATTCGTGTGGGTTCAGGCGGTATTATGCTGCCACACTACAGCGCGTATAAAGTCGCCGAAAACTTCCGCTTGCTGGAGGCGCTCCATCCAGGACGCATCGACCTGGGAATAGGGCGTGCTCCTGGTGGTTTACCGCTTGCTACTCGTGCACTGCAGGAAGGCAAGTACCAGTCTGTCGAACAATATCCACAGCAGATTCTCGATTTAATCGACTACTTCCATGATTCGGTGCCTGACAATCATCGATTTGCCGGTCTTCATGCCTCCCCGATGATATCGACCGTTCCTGAATTATGGTTGCTCGGCTCCAGCGGAGAGAGCGCCAGATTGGCCGCGATGATGGGTGCCTCCTATGCCTTTGCCCAATTTTTCGGGACTCCAGGTGGTGTAGAAGCTACCGCACGTTACCACGAGCAATTCCAGCCTTCGATCCTGGGTGATAAGCCCCATTCCATGGCGGCAGTTACGGTGGCCTGCGCGGAAACCGAAGAGGAAGCTGAGCAACTGGCGTCCAGTGCTAGTTTGTATTTCCTTTTGCTCATGCAAGGTAAAGAAATGAGTTCTCTTCCGTCGGTGAAAACAGCAATGTCTTATCCGTACACGGAGTTGGATCGTGAGCGGCTGCGTCAGTCCGCAGCATGGCGTGTTGTTGGTACCCCTGAACAGTGTAAAGAACAGCTACTAAGACTGGCTGAGCAGTATCGTACCGATGAGTTACTGGTCGTTTCATCCATTCATGACTTTGATAAACGTGTTCAGTCCTACCGTCTGCTGGCCAAAGCTTTTGGTTTGGTATAGACGCAATTGAACGGAGGCTGAGCTTCAGAAACATAAAAACCCCCGCCTGCCTAAGATGGCAACAGCGGGGGTTTGTCGTAGAGAAGGGTTCATTGGAACCAACCCCTCTGCACTATGGAAGTAATTCAAGTACCACAAAAGTCGAACATAACATGGTACTTTGGTAGTATATACACCGAAACTAAAGTGCCAGTCATGCCCTCCTAAAGTTCCAGTTCGTATATACCAAAGGCGCATATTCAATACTCCAAACCTTGGAAAGATGGCATCCAAAAGTCCCGTATCTTTACTCGTTTCGATAAAGTTAGTAACGGTTAAATTCTAAGGTTCTATACCCCAAACCAGCTTACCCTGCTGATATACAGTGCCATGGTCCCAGTCTGCGAATGCTGTTTGGGTAGCACCATAGGAGTAATCGTTGGTCTCATCAAAATTGCTCCAATTTGCAGCATGAATCCGGGGTTGAATTTCTCCACTTTCCCCGCCGGGCTGAATCGTTCCCGCTCCATCTGTGAAGGAAATCTCCACATATTTATCAGCCTTGGCCTTCGGATTCGGCAATGTTACAAAAGTCGATTTTACCTTTTCATTGCCAAACCTGGCCCAGTCTACAAAAAACTGCTGAGCTTGTTTGCTTTCATCTGTGTAATAGTAGCGAATTTTTAGATCACTCAACTTCACAGCTGTTTTCCCTGTATTTTTGATATTAAATTCAGGACGGATTGCGTTATCCTTGGCGTTCGTGTCACCAGTGCGATACTGAAGCACAATCCCTTGATCGTTACTGCCTGGTGTACTTCCTCCGTTACCGTTATCGCCGCCGTTGTTGCCACCACCGTTATTACCGCCAGTGTTGCCATCTCCGCCGTTATCCCCACCGTTGTTTCCGCCTCCACCATTGTTGCTGGAGCCTTCCAGAATCGCCTGTTTTACGAATTTGCCGGAAGCGGACAATTGTGAATCAGACCATCCGCCCTTACGGTCAGCACCAGGCAACAGCGCAGCAGAGGTCTCATTTTTATCTGCCAGCGACCAGTTAGCCCAGCTGATTCCACGGCTTGCAAGAAAATCAGTCCATACTTTGGATTCATTCAGGAACGGACCACCGTTACCCGAAGCATCGCTTGTACCCCACTCGGTAGCAAATATGCCCACGCCTTTGTTCAGCGCATAATCGACCCGATCGCGCAAGTACTGTCCATGCGTACCCGCATAGAAATGTACGGTATACATTGTATTCTTGTCTGGAAGCGGATGGTCTGCTGCATCATGTACATCCTGACTCCATGTGCCTGTTCCTACAATAATAATATTGTCCGGGTCCTTAGCGCGAATAACCTGAGATACCTCAAACGCATAAGGTCGGATTTGATTGTTCCAGTTCACATTCCCATTCGGCTCATTGGCAAGCTCATAGATTACGTTAGGCAAATGGCCGTACTGAGTCGAAAATTCATTAAAGAAAGCTTTGGCTTCATTTTTATGAATGTTCGGATCGCCATCTGAGAGAATGTGCCAGTCGATTATGACATACAAGCCCAGTTTCTGTGCTGCCTCAATCGCTTCCTTCACTTTATTTTTCAAAGAAGGATTGGCGATATAACCATTTTCTTCAGTGTACAGTGCAACCCGGAATACGGAAATGCCCCAATCGTCCCGTAGCCATTTCATAGAGTCCTGATTTATCAGATCCCCAAACCATTGGACGCCGTGAGAGCTAATACCTTTGAGTTGTACAGGTTTACCGTTTTTATCCACCAATTTACCATTCTTTACTGAAAGTTGTCCGTAACGTTCCACAGGGGTCGTCCCAGCAGCCTCTGCTGTTTGCGTATTCCAGTTAAATCCGTTCGTTAACGTTAATAGTAATACTGCTGTTAGCATCACCGCTACTCTTTTTGCAATCCTTGGCAGGATCCATTGCTCATTCATCATTTACACATTCCTTTCTTTTTATAAAGTAGATGAGACTTATCAGTACGTTGTTCTCCGCTCTTTCGCCCCCTCCTTCATACAACAAGAGGATCAGGTCCAAACATCGATGTCACTTACCTGTATATGGATGATACTACTATTATAGTTAGTTTCATGTTACATTTCGACTCTATGATTGAAAATGAACAGGAAGTCACGGTTTTGGGATGTGTTCTGCTTGGTTGGCTACTATAGAATACTAAAGGGACAAAAGACTCATTTACCGATTGCAAAATTCGGAGAATTTTTAGTTGTTTGATAAAAAAAGACTGCTTCCCGTGCCTTGGCTCGGTAGCAGTCTTATAGATGATCTTATATGTGATCGAATAATGTTACAAATATCGT
Source organism: Paenibacillus sp. FSL L8-0158 (assembly GCF_038592965.1). Classification (GTDB taxonomy): domain Bacteria; phylum Bacillota; class Bacilli; order Paenibacillales; family Paenibacillaceae; genus Paenibacillus; species Paenibacillus polymyxa_D. Next base: position 4,260,116 of record NZ_CP151949.1, read on the forward strand.
CTTAACGTATGATCTCCCTATTACCCCTGAGCAGTTGCTTGAGGTTCTTTGGTCGTCTGATCTTCCTTCATATCGCCGCCATCCGTCGCTTGATCTGTCAGTACAGTCTCAGATGAGTTACCTATTACCTTGTCAATAAGTTGCAGCCAAGGCTCTTCACTACCTCCACAGCTCTCAATATCACCGAGCAGGGACTCTAGCGTGGTTCCTTCTTCTGGCAAATCAATAACTAAACTGTCTTCGTCAACTTGGATGGTGCAGCAGGTTTTCATTGTAAATCCCTCGCTTAATTCATATTTGAGCATGCAGTAAGCTAGCTCAGATGGGATGAACTCCCATGGATTCCGGGATAAGCCCTTTGAATCCGTCTGAAATTATAAACCTAATGCACATCAATTGCAATGAACAAACCTTGAATTTTTAAGAATTAGCGAGTGTTACAGACAGGAATGGATATCTAAACGAAGTGTTCGCGCCAGTAATTTTGGATTTATAGAGAATCAGTTCAAACATTCAGCAAGCTCCGTAAAAATCACGCCAAGCGCATAAGCCCCCGCGTCTGGATAACCAAGGCTTCTCTCTCCTACCGTTCCGGCACGGCCCATGCGCGCCACGATGTCTTCCGTCTTTTTGGCCCCTAATACAGCGGCTTGAGCACCTCTTACAAAGGCTGTCTTCACGTCAAAATCTAATTTTGCGCTCTCCAACCAGCTATCTGCACATGGCACTAATGCGTCAATAAGCGTTTTATCGCCAACGACGGCTCCTCTGCCGAAAGAACGTTCGCCTGTTGATTGTATGCCTTGCACCGCAGCCTGCATCATATCTGCGAATTCGGAAACAGTGAGTTCGGTTCGTTCGCCCGCGGATCGTGCCGCTGCGCGAAATGCTGAGCCCCAGATCGGACCCGAGGCGCCACCGCAGTATTCCATGATGACGAATGAGCATGAATGAAGAAAGGCTCCCATCGTCAAAGAATCTTGATTCAGAATGTCTCTCCATTCCCGTTTCAGCTGACGAAATCCCTTAGCAACGCTCATGCCAAAGTCGCCGTCGCCTGCATGAGAGTCAAGATCGCAGAAAGGTACCTCATTCTTGATGATAACCTCACTCATCTTATCGACTAGGTAAGTAAGATTGTTCAACGTAATTTTGTTGTTTTCAATAACCGCGAAGGCAGGATCCGTTTCTACCTCAAAGGATACTTGCCGCTTTTCGTCTGCTACAGTTGAAATATCCGTGAATACGACATGATCAACAGGTCCAGCCACCTTGAACGCAGGCGCGTTGCTTTCATGGGAGAGGAGCGTTTTCAGTTCGTTGTCCAGCTTCATGATGGAAACCGAGATACCTGCCATATCGATACTCGTCATATAATTGTTGACAAAAGTGCGATCAATCTTGATCCCCTTCGCTGCTAGTTCGCGAGTGACCGAATGGTTGAAGAGGTACAGTTCTTGCAGAGGCGTACCGCCGAAACCATTGATCAACAGGGCGATTTCTCCGCTGAATCCAGTTTCGATCTGCATGTCTCGAAGGAGATCGGTTACCATTCTGCCTGCCAGCGTATCTGCATCCGTCAGCTTCTCGCGGCTGGTCCCAGGCTCGCCGTGAATGCCGACACCGTACTCGATTTCATCATGCCCGAGCTCTAATGTTGGCGTGCCCTTCGCTGGCACGGTACACGAAGTCAATGCGAATCCGATACTGCGTACATTCGCAGCGGCTTTCTCGGCTACTACTTTAACTTCCGCCAGACTCCGGCCCTCTTCCGCCGCTGCACCCGCGATCTTGTGGACGAGTACCGTTCCCGCCACTCCGCGCCGTCCGACTGTATATAGGCTGTCTTCTACAGCGATGTCGTCCTCAACCTTTACATAGTCCACTTCCAGACCGTCTTCAGTGGCCAGATGGGCGCCGTTTCTAAAGTTCATAATATCGCCGCTGTAATTTTTAATAATCAGCAGCGCACCTTTTTTCCCGGTCGTCGCTCGGATGGCCTGATATACTTGAATTTGTGAGGGAGAGGCGAAGACATCACCGCAGACCGCGGCATCGAGCATCCCTTTGCCAACGAAGCCAGCGTGGGCGGGCTCATGCCCGCTGCCACCGCCGCTGATGAGCGTTACTTTCTCCGCGTTCAATTCCTTTTTCTTGAGCACTTTATATTTTGGCAGAAATTCCAACTCGGGATGAGCGAGCGCAATACCACTGCACATCTCAAGGACCAAATTTTCCGCACGGTTGATGACCTTTTTCATGCTATTCTACCTCCTCCTTGTACTGGCTCCCGATACGGTTGGCCGCAGCGATTGCCGCTGCAACCTGCTCCACTGTGACCGGAAACGGCATGGAATGAATCGATTCCTCCAAAATGCAGGCCTTTGCAGCTACTTCCATGAGTTCTTCCTGGCTGATATGATCGACGCCGATATCAGCCAAACAGACCGGTAAACCGACGGCTAAACAGAAATCAAGTACCTGATGTAATTCTTCCGTCGGTGCGTTTTCGAGCACCAGCTGTGCGATCGTGCCGAATGCAACTTTCTCTCCATGATAATAATGATGCGTGCCTTCCAAAATCGTGAGTCCATCATGAATCGCATGGGCCGCCGCAAGTCCACCGCTCTCGAAGCCGAGGCCTGAGAGTAAAATATTAGTTTCAATGATATTTTCGAGTGCTTGCGTAACCTGGTTTTCATCACATGCCGCTTTTGCTTTGGCACCGTCTTTCAACAGCATTTCATAGCATAGCGTTGCAAGTGCAATCGCCGCATTTGTACCTACTGCTGGCGCACACTGTCCTTCGCGTACTCCATTAGGCAGTCCGGCATTGACCCTGGAGTAAGAACGGGAGGTCGCACGGGCTTCAAAGTAAGTCGACAGTGCATCACCCATACCTGACACAAGGAATCGGGTTGGTGCATTCGCAATTACGGTGGTATCGACTAATACGACACTCGGACTTTGCTTAAAATAGGCGTAATCGTCGAAAGCACCTTCCGGAGTGTACAGAACGGCCGAGTGACTTGTCGGTGCATCCGTCGCAGCAATCGTCGGACAGATGATAAGCGCTTCCCCTTGAGCTACGCATTTCGCCGCGTCGATCGCTTTCCCGCCGCCAAGACCTACGATACAATCACATCCATTTGCAGTGGCAATTTCCTGAAGTCTAGAAACTTCCTGTCTGGAACACTCACCCATAAAACCGCTTTCAATAAAGGTCACGTTATATTTACCCAAAGTGGAATCAAGTTTATCTTTTACCCGCGCCACATCGGCAGGATGCGCAATCAGTAAAGCGGATTTGCCGAAGGTGCTCACATAGTAACCCAAATTCAACAATTCGTTTTCACCTTGTACATATTTGCTTGGGCTGATAAAAGCTTTTCTCATCTATAATTCCTCCTTATGATTGTGTTGGCTTCGTTCTGATTAAAACTATAACCGAACCATGTAAACTTTACATTGGAGGAATCAAGGAATATATTATAATCTACAATCGTATTTTTTTGCACTAAAGATCACGAATTGTACTTTTTTGTTATCGCTTACAGGATAATTTACTATTAAGGGATGAGATCTTGATACGTGAACATTTGAGCATCCAGAAAATCTTTGATTTGAAAAAGTGGGAACAGTTGCAGGATTCATTAGCATCCGTTACCCAATTAGCTATTCTCACCGTCGATTATAAAGGGAATCCCGTAACTAGCCACAGCCAATGCCAATCGTTCTGCAAGAAGGTTCGTCAGAATGAGAATCTCCTTCCCTATTGCCAAAAATGTGACTCTCGCGGTGGACTTGAAGCGGTACGTTCCAACAAACCTTATATTTATCTCTGTCATTATGACATCGTCGACATCGCGGTACCGATCATTATTGACGATAAGTACATCGGCGCCGTCATGGCAGGTCAGGTCCGCTTAGCAGATCCTTCGAGCGCCTTACAGCTGGAGCAAATCCTCACGTCAAAAAATGAAAAACTGTACAGTTCCAAATGGGAGGAACTTAAGAACGACTACGCCGATCTGCCCTCCATGACCTATCAGGAAATTCAGACGATCTCCAACATGTTATCCTTATTGTGTAATTATATTGTTGAAGAAGCGATGAACAAAAATCTTCTCGCGGAAATGTTCGAGAAGGCGTCGGCCACACATTCCACTCCACAGTTGTCCGAGATCCTTCCTGGCTACTCGCTGGAGCATATCGAAAACCTTAAGAAAGAAATGAATAATTTCTTAGCAGATGCCTATCTGAATTCCTCAGAAGATGTGGATATTCCGTGCGGAAATCCCGTACTAAAACCCGCCTTCGAATATATCTTTGAGCACAAGGGTGAAACTTTTTCTCTTAAAGCCATGGCTGACTTGTGCCACATTAGCCCAAGCTATTTTAGTCGGCTGTTTGCCAAGGAAACGGGTGAGAACTTTTCCAGCTATCTTTCCCGCTTGAAGATGAGATGGGCGAAGCAGTTGCTCGAAGCTACAGATATTCCTGTATCTCAGATCAGTAGCGAGCTCGGCTTCAATGAGCCGGGGTATTTCATTAAAATATTCAAAAAGTATGAAGGCACAACGCCCGCGGTGTACCGAAAGTATTACAAGGGATAAAACAAACGAAAAACAGATGATTCACGGGTCTAAGGTCTCCATGATCATCTGTTCATATTGTTCTTGCCCAAGCTACATAATCTGTGTGTGCTTGTCAGGCTGCCTCAGCCAAATCAGTAAGAATAGCATGACAATGAAGAATGCAAGACGTTTATTATCCAATTTATAAATTTACTTTTTCACATCATCATTAACGGAAATACATATTCCCCTTTATATCAGCAATTTTATTATGGTGTGTTTTTTTATCTTTACTGTAGTGTTTCTGACTGATCCTGAGCGTTCGTTTCATTGTGCATGGATTTCGATTTTTTCTTGCGAAATAATTTGGCGAAAAACTTGCCTATTACACCAAACATACCTGCACAAGCAGCACCAATAAGTATGATAACCTTAATTCCCGCGCCCTTAAAAAAAGCAATGAGTAATGCCAACAAGCCTACTTTTTTAGCTACTGCCAAGCCTGCTCCTCCCAAAATCAATCCGGTCAGGCCGTATTCGGAAATTTTGTCCGTTGAAGCATTAAAATCCTCGTACCGCTCACCTAATTTGACTGTCAGCTTGGGTAATATGTTCTCATTCAAAAACTTCTTATCTGCGTCCAAATGCGAAGGATCGGACACTAATATTGCAGAGATATAACCCTGACGAGTGAGCAAACGAACATTATAATTGATCAGCTTTTCCTTGTTCCCATCCTCCGCCAGCATAGACCAGGTTAGATTATGGGTCGCTTCATTATAAAAAGGCTCCACATCCCAGCCCGTAACATACAGGCGATCACTTTCCGCTTTTTCCTTGTTACTCTCTTCCGTACCCTCTTTATAACTATCTAGAATGGCATCCGCATCGATGTCTTCTTTTTCATCATCCTTGATGTGTCCAAGTTCATTGTATTCAAAGATAACTTCCCAATTTTGATTTTCATTTTTCGGAAATATACTCCCAATTTCCTTACCCGATGGTTTCTCATGATTCATCTCGCTTACCTTTGCTGTGTTAGCTGCATCCAAGAAAAGAAGAGATGAGTCCAGTTCAACCGCAGCCATTTTTCCCAGGTCTACCTTTCGGCCGCCCTCAATCCATTTTAATTGTTCATGGGATGAGGCCCACGCGTTACCCCCACTGAGTAACACCAGACTAAGCGCCAACAGCGCTCCAAAAATCGTTTGGCCCCATTTCATTTTGTTACTACATCTGTTATCTAGTCTCTTGTACAAAACTCATTACCCCTTATAAATTCCAATATCTCCCATGTACCCAACCATATTAGCCACTGCTGCATATTTTGTCAATTCACAGTAGCAAAGGGAGTTTCCGAGACTTAATACTCATTTTTATACATATGTATGCAAATATTCTAATCTAATTGAACTGAATTTATAAAATGTGAATGAGCGATAAGAAAAGCTCATAAAGGACAAGCACACTTACGCAATGGCACTACTTCTCCGTTCCAGTTTCCTACTTATGAATTCTAAAAAAGGGCTTATTCGTTGATACGACAACCCATTGGCTTCTAGCTTGATTTCGAACAATCCATCTAGCATAAAAAATGTCGAATTTCATCAGATTAAGGAATGTATAATTCATCTAACAAGAGACTTTAGTCTTAGTGACTTTTTACCTGTTTTTAAATATATGTCAACTTTTTTATTTAAAAGAATGTATAGGCTTTCATAGGGTAGATTTAATTAGTAATAAGCTAATTATTGAAAAACCCTCTACAAGTTCATTGCTTGTTTTGGAGGTTGTAGCTATTCACCAGCATTTGATAATGTCACCATACTACTTATTCAGCTTGCCAAAGCCCGCTCCGAGACTGGGACAGATAACCTTGTCTGACTTTAGCGATATCACTAGTTCCTTCACTGTACTCGCTGGTGGCAACAATCATTGCAGCGACACCAGTTAATAGCCGTGTTGTGAATGTTATCGGAGCCGCCGTTGAAATTGCTCCACCTGCCCCCGCCACACCCCAAGAGAGCAGCCAGAGTAAAAAATAGATCCCCTAAAGCGGATTTTTGGACTTTAGAGAGTCCTGTTTCCATATCAGGAAATTACTATATTTTGGAATAAATCTGAGAAGCTATACGGTTACCATGCCGTCTCCGTACTTCTCCAGTAGCTCCTGAGCCTGAAGATTACAGACACTCGTCCGACCAGATCAGTTGTATTCTATAGTCCGGTCTCCTGCATGGTCTGAGCCGTCGCTCGGCCTTGCGTATCATATTCGTAAGCTAGGATTTTTACAGCCTGACCTACGATTTCCTGCAGTTTTGTTACTAAATACTACGCTTATATTTCTACTATTATTAACCTAATATTATTTGCTGTTCACCAAACCGTCTTCACACATAATCGTATCGTGTATGCTCGTTTGCCGACATATTCAGCAGAAAGAAATTCCACTCAATTACATGATATGATAGGATAAATCGCTATTCGTAAAGAAGAAAAACACCCTTTTTTAGTGAAAAGACAGTGTAGAACAATCATCACTATATAAAAAGGTGTTTTGCTATTTTAATTTTTTTATTTAGAATCAATTAACTTAATTGGTTTAAATTCAATTATAAAACATTGAATAAATTGCTTCACTAAACTACTTCCCAGTTAAATGATGGCGCTAATATATCAAAAAAAACATCATGGCCTAAAATTAACCAATGTCTTACACTTAAAGAATCAATACCTAATCTACTTTTCAAATTTGAGTTTATTACTTCATAAAAGCTAGGATCCGGACAAATATTTGTTTCATTCCATAGAGCCCCATCTAAACTTGCTATTTGACTTAAATCAAATTTCTCTGGATCTAATAGTCCAAATTCTTGCTGTGATACAGTTTTGCTAAAAAAGTGAACCTGAGCAAAATTAATCTCTATAATTGCATGTCCAATCCTATTCCAAATTTCATCTGGTATTTTCTCTTCGTTACCATACTGTTTACATAAATGATTAATTTCACGCTCTCTTGTTTTAGCGTTATAATTAATTAAAAATTTTATTTTAACTTCTGATTCTTCTCCTATAAATTCTATAAAATCGTGAGACGGACTTATTTGCCAAGGTACTTCTACTGGATAAAGTATTTGTTTTTCCATTAATTTACTCCTTTCAATTACTCTGGAAGTGTGACTATGTCTATTATTTCGAGATTTTTAGGGCCAGGAGTTATCGGAATACTTCTACCCGGCATCTCAAATTTTTGACCGCGTTGTCTTATTGGAGCCTCTGCCAAACGATTTAATATGGCTTTATCCGGTATTATTTCTTTTGTTTTAGTTGGTTTTATACCAGCCATACTCAAAACAGTGAGGGTTCTATTGCTCTCAGCAACCTTTTTCCCCGTTTTTGGATCAATAAAGTATTTGACTTCAAATTGGTCCGAATGCAATACTCCTGTTCTTAAATCTTCAGCAACATCCGCAAGCTTTCTGCCCACAATATATTCTGGGGCCCCACTATTCATATTGAAAGTGTCAGATACACGCTTTTGTCCGAAAAGTATTTCATTTGAAGAGTCCTTACCTTCATAAACATTCCCTTTTTCACCACAGTCCTTCATGTACCCGCTCGGGTCCACGTAGTGGATCGGGTTGTTCCCCACATACGCATAGAGATTCAATCCATCTCCGCGATACGTATCTTCCTGCGTAAAGCGGGCAATGGCCGGATTGTAGAAACGCGCTCGCAGATAATACTGCTGCGTTACAGTGTCCCACGCCTCTCCCGCATAGCGGAAGCGGTTCTCGATCTGCTCTGCCATCGACAGTGTATTCCCGAACGCATCGTATGCGTAGCTGTTCTGTACCCTGCCCTTACGGTCGGTCAGATGCAGGACATCCCCGTGTGTGTTATTTACATAATAAGACGGATTCCCTACATCGTCCACCCGGGCCAACCACTCATGTCCGCGCACAAATGAGGCCTGGACTCGGGCTTCCTCATCCAGCTCGTTCACCATATACCAGCCGTCATACACAAATCGACGATGCGTGCCATTCTCTTCTACGCCATTACGAAGTCCTTCCGGATCATATAGATGACGGATATAGCTGCCATCCGACTTCTCTGCCTTCACCGTTCGGTTAAAGGCATCGTAGGCATATGAGATACTTTCCTGTCCGCTTCGCTCTCGCAGCAGGTTCCCTTGCGCATCATATTCGTAACGCGTCTGCTGCCCTCGCGATCCCGCTTCTTGATTCGAACCTTCACCCAGCGCCTCTTCCAAAACCGACAGCAGACGGTTCCGTGAATCGTACGTATAGCCCGCTTTGTGGTCGTTCCACATCCGACTTAACCGATTCCCCACCGCATCATAGGATAAACGTTCCGTCCCCCATCCCGGGTATTCGGCTTCCACCAGTTGCCCTATGGCGTCGTAGCGATACTTCGTTCGTTTTCCGTTTTCGTCCCGGGCGATCTGGTGACCGTTGTTATCATATTCATAACGGTGCTGTAGAAGCGGACTTCCGTCCGGCGATTGCGCTTGCAGCTTCGAGACATTTCCATCCGTACCATAGTCATATGCCATCTCAATGCCGTTACCATATAGAATGGAAGCCACACGGTTGCCGTGTACGTATCCATACTTCGCCAGCAGTTCTTGATCCTGTCGGATTTCGGAGACACGCCCAACCAAATCATACCGATATTCGGTTGTTCTGCCTCCGGCATCGGTCTGAGCCGTCATTTGACCTTCCGCATCATATTCATAAGCCAGTATTTTACGGCCTGACCCACGATCTTCTGCCGCGTTGTTATTCATCAGGCTGGCAAACGCTGCGCTCATATTTCCACTGCTGCTGCTCATATATTTGCCCGTCAGCAAACCATCTTCATTGTACGTATAATCATATCGCGTATGCTCGTTTGCCGCTGTTTGCAGCAGGCCGTCTTCCCGGTACATATAGGATTCTTCCATGCCACTCGACATCTCACGCCGCTTGATCAACTGGTCATTGAAGTTATACGCATACTCTATGACCTTGCCGTTACGGCCCGTTTGGCGGGCCAAGCGGCCTTCGGTGTCATACTGATACAGCATCTTCTGCTGGCCCGGATCTTGTATAGCAGACAGCTTGCCCAAGCTGTTGTAGTCATACTGCGTCGTTTGACCGTTTCCGTCCGTCGAGCTGACGATATTCCCCGCATAGTCGTAGCGGTAATGCTCCGTGCTACCGTCTGCTTTGCGGAGGGCCGTGATCTTGCCCCAGCCGTCTACGGTATGGCGGGTCAGATGGCCTTCACCATCTCGAATGCCAGTAATGTTACCTGCCGCATCGTATATATATTCTTGCTTTACGATGCCTTGTCCTGCCATCGCTGGTGCCAGCACTTGCTTCACTCGGCCACCAAGGGTGTACGTGTATTCTACTCCAACGCCGCCCTCCATTTTGCTGACCAGTTCACCAAACTCATTATATCGGCTACGTTCCATGATCTGACCATACGGATCAGCCACTTCAATTAACCGGTTCAGGCGGTCATAGGTGAAGGTTATCCCCGGTCCATCATCAGTAGCCGGATCATACTGATTCGGCGTGACTTGTTTCACAATATTCCCCATCTTGTCATAGAACAGACGGGTCGTACCCCCGCGTTTTCCGATCATGCGGATACGCCGGTTCATCGGATCATACGTATAGGTTACCTTGCTGCCATTCGTATCCGTCTCTTCGATCACGTTACCCGTGCGGTCGTATTTCAAATAGACGCTGCTGGTCCGGGCGTCTTTACCCTCCCGGCGGCTGATCTGAACCATTCGATCCACTGCATCATAGCTGATCTGGGTTTGATACCCTTCCGGGGTCACGATCTCGACCACATTGCCGTTACGGTCATATCCGTAAGATGTAACGGCATTCACCAAGCCCGGTACACGATCAGTCAGATCATTAGCATTTAATACTTCTACACGCCGTTGCAACCATCCGATTTTGTTATATTCGTAGCGGATGAACCGATCCTTTTGCTCGTTCAGTTTCTGTCTTTCCGACGTTTTCTGGTTCAGACCATCGTACGTATAGCGAATTTCCGCTCCAGTATCATCCGCAATGACGATCACCCGGTTATTCCGGTCATAGCTGTAACGAACACTTTGATAGTTCTCCGCATAACACGTTTCGCTGACATACTCCTGAGTCCGCTTCTCTTCCAGCAGGTTTCCGGCTGGGTCATAGCGGTACAAGGTCAGGCGATACTGAATGGTACCCGCGCTGACAGCTTCTACTACGTTTTCTTCCCCGGCTTCTTCCACAGGCTCACGCTTTTCAATTAACCAGCCTGCCGTATTGTATACATAAAGCGTGCCGAAACGTTTACTGTCGTTTGTTCCACTAACATAACCCTTGGCATCTATTGCTTTTATTATACGTCCTGCATGATCATACACGAATCGGCGACTGACATGACCTTCTGCATCGGTTATTTGAACCAAGCGATTCATGACATCATATGCATACTCGGTGCCAGGTCCATCATCCATAATCGGATCATAATATTCTGGTAAGATCATTTTGATCATATTTCCGTTCGCATCGTATTTCATGCGAGCGATGCCACCATCTGGATACCTTACCTTGATCCTGCGTCCCCGATGATCATACTCATACTCCGTGCCGGGTCCATCATCTTCAACATGGTTATAGTAATTCGGTTCAATCTCTTTTAAAATGTTACCGTTAATGTCATACCGAGTACGGGATACGTTCTGAACCAGATCCGTCATCCGAACCAGACGATCCATCGCATCGTAACGATATTCGATGCCTTTGCCATTGTCTATACGGGCGACATAATCGTTAGGGAGCACTTTTTTGACCAAATTGCCCATCTTATCATAGAACATTAATGTAGTGTTGCCTTCAGAATCTACGATGCGTGTACGCTTATTCAAATGATTGTATTCAAACTCTACCGTGCCGTAAGCCGTGGTAATGCTCATCATTCGCGCAGCATCATCAAATGTATATAGGTATTTATTACCTTCCGCATCTTGCACCTGAGTCGGTGCATCCGTATGATCTGTTCCATACGAATACACTGTCGTGTGACCGAGTGCATCCATGCTGCTCAATATCCGTCCTTGCGGATCATACATATAAGAAATGATCGCATGCGTTCCATCCGCAATACTGGTCTTCTCTTCGATTAGCCTTCCCACGGCATCATACGTGAACCATTTCTCTGTTACTCCGTTAACAGCAATCTGAGTCAGATTTTGATCCTGGTCGTATTGACGCTCAGTACGAGTTCCGTCTGGACGGATTTCTTCCGCAAGATTACCAAAGATATTATATGCCCATTTTGTGGTGTGACCCATAGTATCCGTATGACTTGATTTATTTTGATGCGCATCGTACGTAAAAGACTCACGAGTTCCATCACTGTAGATCGTATCCGTCACCAGATCATCAGCATTGTATTCAAAATTCTCGACGACTCCTGTGGCATGATACGTAAAAGTACTTCTCCGTTTCGCATCATCGTATTCAATATCCGTAACCTGATCGTCCGCGTCCCACTGCCTAATGACCCGACCATGATGGTCATATTGATTTCGGACATACCTATGTCCATTCTGGTCCGTGATCGCCTCAATTCTTCCCTCAGCATCATAAGCATATGACGTCACACCCGCATTCGGATACGTTACACGAGTCAGAAAATCCTCTTCATATTCGTACTTCACTGTTCTGCCTATATTATCAGTGATGCTATAAAGTTTGCCACCTGAATAGGTGAAGGTGATCTCCTTACCACCCGGGGTCGTTAACTTGCACAATCCTTCCACATCGTATTCCAGCAACGTTTCATTGTTAGAGCGGTCCTTGATTTTCAGTAGTCTTCCATACTGATCATAGATATAAGTTCGACGCTCTTTATCGGTTAAGCGATACTCTTTGGTAACAGAATCCTCCGAGAGGTTATAATCCTGTTTTCCTCCGATCTCATTAATCCACTGACCGTCTTGCTCAATAAAATGTTCATAATGTCCATCCGTGCATATGACCAGGATATGATCTTCCACCCGTCGAATGGAGCTCTCATAGGTAAAGGTAAAGCCACGCCCCGTGCTGCCTGTCATGGAGTTGGTGGAAGTATAACTTCGGACCATCTCAATCTGACCAATATCCTGAACCACCATATCTGTAGCCGTAAAATAAAATCTACCTTTCACTACATCAATCGGATCTCCGCGTGTAACAAGATTCCCTATACTGGATATTAGAGACTTTTGTAAGTTTTCTATCGTTAGCGACTCTTTGACATTCCCATGCTTTCGGTAATCATCCGCCATAGAACCTGTCATATCGCCTACCACAGAGGATAGATAAGAGCTAATCTTGTTATTACCTGCAAAAGAAAATGCTCCTCCTACAACGCTTCGAGTCAAGTTAGATTTAAGATCTGTTTGTCCGGTATTCATCACGTCTTGAACCGTTCCGGCTGCAACTCCACTTGCTACTAGACGTGAATATATATTTAGAGCACCTGTACCGCATTTTACTCCTGTCATAAATTTTCCGGCGACAGTTGCACTGATAAATCCATTACTAAAGCTGTTCATATAGTGTCCAATGAGCGTCTCGCCTGGATGGGCATTAGGATCAAATATAGCCGTAATGCCTGTATTAATTCCTCCACCTATGGAAGGAACAATGAGAGCACTTGCACCTCCAGTGAGAAACGCTACTCCGGCCACCGAAACCGTTACGGCCCCATATTTAACCACATCATATAACTCTTGATTTCCTCCCAGAACGGTATCTCGCATGAAGTTATACGATTGAGAGAGATCACCTACTCTCGCTTTGGCGATATCCTGCTGTCCCTCACTAGACTCACTGGCAGCGACTACCATCGTTGTAGCTCCTGCAGCGAGTGTGACACTGGCAGCAGCCACAACTAAAGGAGCGGCTGCACCCGCTGTTAAAACAGTTACCGCAACACCCACAGCCACTGCTCCAATAATCATGGCTATTTTTCCAAAGCCTACTTTTTGCTTGCCTGCCTCCAACTTATTCACGAGGGCTTGACGTTTAGCTGCCGCATTATTATTTACCTGTTCCATCACCTGCTTATCCTGAGCAATTAGAGCACTATCATCGTATTGTACTGCTGGTGCTTTACCTGGTTCTCCCTCATAATATATCGTGGCGGCTTGAGCGTTTGTCGTGTCTTCAATCCAGATCACCTGTTCAGGATTTACTCCTTCAACCGGGCTACGGGAGATTGCAACGAGTTCGCCAGCTGTCAATTGAATTTGTTTTGGAGCTGGCAATTCACCAACAAGATTAATTTTAAAATCCGTGGCAGCCTTAACACACATATCCGTATCGGAGAGGATTTCTACCTTTCCGTCACCTGTAAGCTGGAACTTAATGCTTTCCTGACTATTAGCCGCAAATACAATATCCTGCCCAGTTAGCTTCATTTCTTTATCTGAGTCATTGGTTAATGACTTGATAACAGGATCGGAAGATTTCTGACTATATTTGCTTTGTTCAGCCCCTCTTCGAACGGAGCTTACCGCAATAGCTCCTGTTTCCAAAGCTGTTGGGAAATGAAGCTTGACTGGAGAGCCTGACTTAGGCATCATGTAGGCACTTTGATTGTCCATACCTGTGGAATAGGGGAACCAGCAAGTACCTGCATCGTCATTTGTGGCGTCAATATCCAAATGCAGTTTGATTTGATTACGGGATATCTGTGTGATCCGCCCCTCCAAAGAAAGCCCCTGTATAGCAGTATTCATTATTTTATTGGTTTTGATCGTACTTCGCGAAGTTAAGGTATATGTATATAGCAGTTCCCCTTTGACAACAGATGCTGCTACTTCACATACAACATACGGTTTATGTTGAAAATCAACTTGTGCTCCCAGCCTTAATGCCACTCTGCTCTCCACACTAAACAAAGTATGATTAGCCTCGTATCCCATTTGAGTTGTTGATCCAAACCGACTTTGCATCGTATAAGAGTCATTTTCCAACTTACCAGTTTCCTGCCCCTCTGGTATGCCCAGTAAAAGAGACGGAGTTTCTTCGGACATAACAGAGAGCACAACAGTATTTAAATGAGAGGCTATACGCTTGATGAATTGCCAATCCGTCTCTTCATATTGTAGTAGTAACTGCCCTGTCTCAATATTCCCTATTGTTTCATCTGAACAATGTGCTCCAGGGTAATCTTCCAATAGGTTATCTACAATTTGCCCGTACGTTTTTTGCTTGTTTTGAAACGATCGCTTCTTCCACTCCAAATCCATCTGGTACGTGAATGATACAGCTTCAATCTCTAAAAAATGAACTCCCTGCACATACTTTACGGCTGCTCGCTTGATCATCCCTTTAAATAGTGGATTTTCCTTTTCGGCATTTATCGGGTGAGCTTTAAAAAGTGAAACCTTATCATCAACATTCATTTTCTGTAGGCTTTCACTTTGAGTATCAGGAATAATCGCTTTAAAACGAAGAACTGCATGTTCATTCATTTTATGCAGTAAATTTATTTCTTCAATCCTCTGAATGTCATAAGGAAAATCCAGTATTAACCCCGCATAAAAGGTTTCCATAACGACTTACCTCCTCTCTTCATTGGCTTTCTTATTTGCGCTGTCCATTATCAATAATGGAAATATTCCCACCAAACAAGCAGGAGTTACAGCAACCGCTTAACATCGCATCCGCCGGACCCACTTTGACATCCTCTTTTCCAAAATCCCAAGGCCTTACTACTTTAGGAGTACACATAGCCACACATTCTGGTGGAGGAAGCTGCTCGAGAGGAATATCTTCTTCTTTCATAAATAATGATTTAAACCAGCCAACATCCTGTTTAGGGGCCTTGACGGCTTCTTCCACCTTTTTCATTTCAGCTTGTACTGCCGGGTTACTGAGACTCTTGCACACTCCAAAGGGACGAACATTTTGCTCAGGAAAAAAGTCATGAATATTCAGTTGAGGCTGTTCATGTATGTATTCCCCATGACTCGCAGGCACGATGATTCTCGCTGGTCTTGATCCCTGGTCACAAAATGCAAAGGCACCGTGCACTACAAAACTCTGGTCTCCACTCATAGCGACTACCTCCCATTGTAAGTTTCTACCTTTTCTATTTTCATGCCAAACAAATCCCTCCTTAGTATGCTTTCGGTTATGTCCAGGTTGATCACAAGCATCATCTCATCAATACCTTTAATGCGAAAAGCAGCATGTCTACGTGTCTTCTCCGAATCAATAACAATATGTTGTATTCTTCCTGCCTTATCAAAAACAGTTTGATCTGATAAACAGTCCAATCTGTCAACAAGCATCAACCAGTAGGTGCTCTGGGTTTCCATTTTTATATTTGTTAATACAGCACACTTAAAAATCACATGTTCGTCATGCATAGAGATCACTTTTTTTAGCGTGTCGGATACGAGTAGTACTGGACGTTCAATGAAATCCGGACAAACACGGTTTTCATCACCATTTACGAATACAACCGTCAGGTCTTTAATCGAGTCTGCTTGATCCGTTGTTACCTCCAACGTAGAGTTGGCGGCTATTAGTCCTTCGAATGTGATCAGATGATCCTCAAGACTTTTATCCTGTGAAATGATAAAGTACTCCATATTTCCCTCCTTGACACACCCATTCATTGTCTAGTAATAGTGCGAACATCAGTCATTAGAAAATACTTGTATGCCGTCAAGCTGCTGATCATTTAACTTTAACAATTGAATATCTTTCAGATAGAACGATGCACCTTCCAGATTGGCCTGGGAAAAATCCGTCTGTTTTAACAAAGCCCCTCTAAAATTAGCACCCCTCAAGTCCGCTCCCTTGAAACTCGCATCTTCTAAATTGGCTTCAGCAAAGTTCGTTTCCATAAACGGGGGAATATGAAATTCCTTTTCTGTGGGCACAACAAAACTTCCCTGAACCTCTTCTAGTTGAGCTTTACATAAATTGGCCCCTCTAAAATCCGCACCATGGATTAAGCTGTAATCCAAGCTGGTCTCTTGTAGATTAGCACTACGGAAATCTGCACCGATGAGAGGACACCCTACCAAATAACTCCCTACCAATGAAGTTTTAGAAAAATGGCTGTAGCATAAGTTAACTAACTTGAAATACATGTGACTGAGGTCTACATTCTTAAAACTTTCGTGTGCATATTGATCATTTTCATTAGGGTCCAGCCTGCTTCTAACTTCAGCACTTTGCTGTTCTTTTGAGTCAAATTTATACACAAGCTCATTAAAATCCTTATACTCACCCACACGAATATACACCTCGCTGTCCTTGCCTAACGCTAAAAACTCATCTGTCTCTACTGCATCTTTCATGACATGTCTTATCAAGTTAGCCATGTAGTTTACATAAAACGATGCTTCTTCTCTTTTTATTTGAGATATATCTGCAGAATAAACTTTATTGACATACTTTTTACTATCTTGTGTAAGCTGACGTTCAAAGATATCCAGAAATTTAAATACCCAGTTTGCATCAAATTCCTTCGCGCATTCTACCGAGTCCATATAGCCTTGATGATCATAAAAATATATCCGACAGCGTGCATCATGATTAATCACGCGATGTCTGAAAAAAGTAAAATGTATATGTTGAATCTTTCCTTTATCACATTTCTTCTGCAGGTTCAGAGCTTGTATACAACTATCCTTAAAAACAGAAAGAATTTGCCTCGCAAGTTCATCACGATTATTTATCAAGTATTCATGTAAGGCTGTAATCTGCTCTATACGATATTTCAGGACACTATTTTCTCTTAAATGCAATAAAGCTTCCTGACGTTTCATCGTTTATATTGACCTCCCTTGCTAGTTCAGTCTGACAAGAAAATTAGTTCGTGAATACTTCGGTACCTGCAAGCTTAGTATTTCCCGACTGATCCAGAGTGATCTTTCCACCCTTATCACTTCCAATTACAATTTCATCTGTCGCGGTCATCATCAATGTCTTTTCAGCTCTAATTTTTACGTTTTCTTTAGAGTGCAGTGATACTTCTTTTTGCCCGATGATTGTAACTGCACCACTAGCCTCCAGCTTCACAAGCGCCTGTCCCCCGTTAGCTGAAATCTCCACATGATCTGGCGTGAGCTTAACTTCCATCCCTGCTGGATTTCGGAAATATCGTACATTTGGATTAGACATTCGATCGCCTGAAGAATCGCTACTTGCCCCCGATGTACTTCCTCCCACACCGGAAGTGCTTCCGCGCTGGGCAGAATCCTCCGAGTACGAATTGACTGAACTGAGGGCAAAAGCCGCATCTTCCCATTGGCTCGGTAAATTCACTCGTACGCTGTCTCCCTTTTCCGGCATACAATACCAACCACTTCCGTCCTCTGAGGCATACACTGTTGAATATGGAAACCAGTAGGCAGTTCCTTCATCCTGATGATTATCAATTTCTAAGTGCACTTTTACTGTATCCCGTTTGATCGCCAGTACCCTTCCCCCTATGGAAGCACCACGTATCCGTTCGTTATAAGGTTTGGCACGATTAATGCCTAAGCGACTTGCCACCGTATAGCGGTGAACGAGCAGTCCCTTTTCCATCGTTGATATACTTTTCTGGATAAAATATGGCCTATCTTGAAAACGAATAGCATCGCCCAGGTTAAATATTTTATATGTTTCAATCTCGTAATACACAAAATCCGTCTCATGAATGTCTGTCTGATAGTTTTTGGAATGCACCAAATATTCTGACAAATTCTTTTTGACGGTATAATTAAAGTTTTCCAGGCGTTCAGTTGCTTCATCATCAGGAATGCCAAAGAATGTTTTTATGCTTTTAAATTTGCCCACTGGCATTAGCACCGTGTTCACACGGGCAGCCATCCGTTTTAAAAAGGTCCAGTCTGTTTCGTGATATTGAAGAACAAAATTTCCAATACTCTCATCACGGTCAGCGGAATATTTAACATCATAATCGTCATATCCCCTACCAACTTCTTTAACCAGACGTGAATAGGTAACTGATGCATTCTGATAGGATCTGGTTTTAATTTGCATATCCAATAAATAAGAGTAGGTATAGGCCTCCACTTTAAGGTAATACACATCAAGCACTTTCTGAATTTCCATTATGCTAATTAATCCGCAAAACAGCTCTTTCCGTCCACCGCCATCCAAAACCTGGTATACTTCCACTGGTGCCTGAGCTTGAATGGAGTGAACATAGTTATCCTTTTGTTCTTCGGTGATCGTACCGGTAAAGGAAAGCTTGCCGTGTTCATTCACTTGATGAATAATTTTCAACTCTTTTAACTTCACCTGCTCAAAAGGACTTATTTTGACGTTGTCATAAGCAAGAATAGACGTACTCATTTGCTGTCCACCTCCAGTGATGAAATCATACCTTCGGTAATCCACTTCCATAAGTTTCGTTGCCGATCACTACCGTTCACATTAATAATAAGCTGATGGTTGCCTTTTTCTACAAAGCATAAATAATTGAACACGACTCCATTAGCCACGTTATTGGTGAACAGACAATAATGAGGCTCAAATAGGCCATGATTAACCGTATCATCCTCGATCCAACTGATCGGCATCTCCATTGCATGAAATTGTTGAAGCATAGAATCCTTCATATGCTTCATAGAAAATTTTTCTTTTACCTCTATCCAATTAAAAATAACGTTAATTTCATGTTCTTCATTGCTAAAAACCATATGCTCATCAGTTTCAAGAGTGCAGACAAAGAAATCTGTTGGAAAGTTTATACTTAAACCTGTCTGCATTACTTTCAACCTTGCAAATTCCAATTGAAGGGCAGCATTGTCTAAGCTCCCTCTCTTTACTTCTTTAATGATATCTTCAGCCTTCCACTTCTCCTCTTCCTTGTGCTCTATATCATTCATTGCAGAATCAATAGAAGGTTCATTCAGAATCTGTAGGTTCCGTTGCTCTTTTTCCAGCTTAGCAATTTCTTCATCCAAATATTTCATAATGCACACTCCTCTACCTGATTTTCTAATCCACAATCATCCGTCCGGCTCCGCCGCCCTGCCAACGTCCTGCTGTTCGTTTTCCGAGTCCGGCACCTTCCAAAATAAGAACTAGCTGTCTATGCAACTGAGCATGAGAATAATCTCTGTATTCCGCACCATTCCGGTTTGCGATGTAATGCTGAATGGACTCCCTATCTACGGCTTCTGAGTTCAGGCATATGAGGGCAAACATACAATCCATCGGATCGGATGTGCCACTTTTAAGTAGCTCGGATGCAAAGTAGCGCATCGTTTCCGGGCGCAATGTACTCTGCTTCAAACTCGCAAAAGGAGCATAAATATCGCTCCATGTATTGAATTCAGTAGCCATGTCAGCAAAATCCTGATAATCCGAGCGAAGCACGGCTCCATCTTTGAGCTTGAATCGGCCCAGCTCCATCTCATCCAGACCTATCTCTGCCTCATCCTCCAGCACGATATCTGCATGATGGGCTGTGAAATCCGGGCGATCTGTTTGTTCCAAAAAGAGCAGCTTCAACACCGACAGCCGCCCTGTGGCCGCATACGGCACTTCCTGCTCCTGCTCCAGCAGATACAATCTACCCTTGTGCTTCACGATGCCTCTACCAATGGTTAACATGTACTCCCCGACAGTTACGTTCATTCCTGTAATGATGCCATCCGAAAAATCCTGATACCGGATATCGAGAAAGCTGCGGGGGTAGTCCCGCAGGTTCTCTAGCATCTCGGTTTTGAGAATACGGCCTTTCTCGAACTTCGGCACGATATGGGTTAACATGTGGTTTCCTCCTCTCTGTGCCGATTTCGGCACAAGTGTCGCCCGGCACCTCAGTAATGACATTGCGTTCGCAACGTTATGCGCCAGCCGGGTCGCTCTGCGACGTCATTACTGCTCTTCTTTATTCAAGGGAACGGACAACCGATTCACACCGGGTGCAGGAGCCGGGACAGGCATCTCTGTCAGCGATGGATTTTGCTTAATATACTCAGAGTAGTCCAGCCAATTTTTGTTCACCACATAGGTACGAGCGATTTTGTCATGCAGCGCCTGCTTTTTTTCAGTGAAAGCTGCCATGATATACCCTACAAATATAGTGACTAAGCTAATGATTTTACCCCAGTAGCGGGCGTTGGCCCGTCCGAAAGATATTTTTTCATTATTTTCATCCACAACGACAATCCCCACAGCCAGCTTGCCGACCGTTCCTCTGCATTTTGATGATTCCATGATGGTGTGGTAAAGCCAATCCAATAAAAGAGGGCCAAAAACAATAATAGCTCCCAAAATTCTCACCGACACATCGTCTAAGTGTGAAACAAACTCCAAAAAATTCGGCATTTTTACGAACGCAGAGACAAACCCTATCGTCACAAACGGCAACGTATCAATTAAACGAATAGTCACAAATAAAATAGTATAATCTAGCAAATGGGCTAAAAATCTTTTCCAAAAACCAGCGTACATCCTGCTGCTCCTCCTGTTTAAAGCCTGCTGTTCATCAGAATCTTTGAATCTGTGTGCCAACCTAAATGTTACATTCCAGCTCCGCGCCCAGCCTGCTCACGAAGGATATAATTCAGCTCGCGTTTGTCCACAACATAGGTACGAGCAATCAGATCGTGGAGAGCCTGTTTTCTCGCCGTAAAGGCTGCCATAATAAAGCCAGCGAACAAAATGATAACTGATAGAAGCTTACTCCAGTAGCGGGCACTAGCACGTCCAAAGCTGAGCTTGTGATTAAATTCATCTACTACAACGATGCCGAGAGCCAGCTTGCCCACCGTGGCTTTGCATTTGGATGATTCCATAAGCGCATAATATAGCCATATAGCTCCCCAATTCAGCAAGGTCTGTCCTATTACTTTCATGGTAACAATAGAAGACGTTCCGTCTGAGAGCAAAGAGCTTTCTGCCGGAGACGGTACCCAATCCCCTAAGGTCCGAATTACCATCCAGATCAATCCAAATATTAAAAATACAAACCATAGAATAAGGCCATCGATGATATAAGCCAAAGTTCGTTTCCAAAAACCTGCATACAGCACATTATCCCCTCCAAGCGTTGTGTACTTTTCTGATTTCTGCATTTTGCGAAACCCTTAATTTACTATTTCGTGCCGTCAAAGAAATCCAGCTCGGAGAGATCATTCTCGAAGGCAAAAAAGCGTTTGGGACCCAGATGCAGCAATTCATCTCGGCGAGTAATCGGCACTACATAAAATCCCCAACGGCTATCCCCGACAAAAACAAAATATTTCGTTTCCTCATTACGGATGGAGTCCGTATCATCCTGCGGGATATCCCGCCCATACAGCGCGGCGATTTCCTCATACGGCATGGGTTCAAAAGCTTCTGGCCGACTACGGTACACATGGCGCTGACGCAGCTTGCCGCCGTCGGCCGTCAGGAAGAACTCCACCTCAGCCGCATGAGACGGCCGGGAAATAGAACCGCGTACCCGGTTGCTTTCCAAACTCGCAATCAGCTCCTTTTCGCGCCCCGTATGCGTCCATGCGCTGACCGTGTACGGAATAGCCGGTATATGATTGGTAATGACAGGCTCAATCGTGCCCATTTTTTTAGCGTTCAGGTAGCGGATAGCCCCGCGCAGACAGGCCATTTTCAACTCAGGTACCCGGCTGAGGTCCTCTGCCTTTTGACGGAACTCAATACTGCGCCCCGGTACAAATTCCTTGAGTGCTTCGCGAAATACGTCAATCCGGCAGGACTGCCCGGTTAGCTTGATAATCGAATAATCCTGCAAGCGCCCCTCCTGATAAAAATCATCCAGAAACTTGCGCACAATATTGTAGATGTCTGCCTTAAGAAGCTGCTGTATCTCCCGAATGTTAAACACCACATCAGGCAAACCATATTCATCACGAAACCGTCCGTTCTCGATGACTGAAACCAGCCAACGGTCCATCACTGCAATGTTCAGGTCGCTTTCAGCAGATAATACCTGCTCGGATTCAAAGCGGCTACGCAAGATTCCCGTACGTAGAAAAAACTCCTTTTTCATATTTTCTGCCGCACTCCACAACAGATGAAAATTACTCAGTACCCGCTGATATTCATCCCGTGTAGCATGCTCATACTGTTTGAACGCGGTAGGCAAGATGGCCTCTGCCTCACGGTAGCGTTCTTCCAGTCCCGCATATACAGCATCTACACCAAACTCATCCACATGACGGTACAAATCTCCCGAAGGAATGCCGATCAGGGCATCAATATCGGTGTCAGGCAAACGCGTCTCGGCAGCATAATAACCTGCAAATACAATTTTCATAAACTGCATAATCCGATACGTCAGATTGTTGCCGCCAAAATTGGTATCCCCGTTTTCATATGTTGTGTGAATGTCCAGCTTATAAGCAATACGCCCGTCCTCAATTCGGAATCGGCAGGAAGACAAATCTGTCGTGCCTCCACCACAATCAATGACAAGTGCCTGATATTCTTCACCATCCGCAAAGGTCCCTCGTTCCATCTGGTCTGCCAGCGTGTTGTACAACACAGCCAACCCTTCGTCCAGCGCATCCTCCGCTTCAATCCGGTAATCAGGCAAAATATCGCTAAACATCTCTATAAACTGGGGCTGTAGCTTGACCGGAGCAGAAAAGTGCAGGTTGCGGAACCGACACTTAAATTGCTGCTCGGCTGTAGCAATCACATAACGGATAAAAGCAGCTAAAATATCATTGCGGGAAGCAGTTGCTGTATTCCCCTCGGAATCCATTAATTCCTCGATTCGCTTATAATCGTTGACCCACCGCTTGATCCCCCGCAATACTGTTGCACGGCTGCCTGCCACGTCAGATCCACGTAGTGCATCCTCCCCAAATACATAAAGGATATGTTCCGGATTGGAGCAGTCTGCGACGCGAATAGCAGTCGGCAATACTTCGATCCAGTCACCCTCTGCCCCTTCTGGGCCGGGGAATGACACATAGTTGATGGCGTTTAGCCTTACCGTGCTGCTCATACCTGTATCAGGAGCCGTAACGTAGGAACTATCTAAATAAGCACCTGCTGTGGTGTTCGAGGTGCCAAAATCAATCGCAAGCACCGCATCTGTTGTTTCCGTGCCCCGAATGATCAGCTCTGCCACAGGAACCCGGTGGCCTTGAAGCTTCAGCGGCAGCATGGGCTTATCTCCATAGTAGAGGTTATAAAAATATTCTGATTCCTGTCTTCGCAGAAACAGCAGGCTATAACTATGATTGGACGTCTCTCGCAGTTCAGCATCACGATGACGAGAAAGATAATATACGCCTGTTCGTGCCTCATCCTTCACCAAATTCAAAACACCGCACAGTTCTCCTGTTGCATTCACCAGCAGCACATTAGATGAGCTCAGCCAAGGCAAATCGGATTCAATCCGGTAGTTGTCCATGCGACCTGTGCGTACACCCTGATACAGCGTGATTTTGGCGGGAACCCGTATACCGCTGCTCTCCTGCCGACGGTCGTTCCAGTTTCGCTGTAGTGCCGATTCCATGCGTTCGAAGCCGCCAGGATTCGGCCTTGTGATGAGTAAATGCTCTTCCGCGCTCCGAAATCGCAAAATCACGCGAATCAACTCTTCACGTGCTAGGCGATTGGCAAAGCCCTCGACCAGTCGTTCCTTATCGCATATTCCGCGTAACTGAAAGGTCGTCATTTGCTCCAATTCCGCCCGCGTGTATTTCGCCGTGAAGCGAATGCTTTTTCGATCGGTGAGCGGGTCTAGCAACCTGTATGTATAGGGTCCGTTCATCGTTCACATGTCCTTTCTTAGCCATTTAGCCTTAATAGAGGGCGATAGCGTCTATTTTCATCGTAGGATCTTCCTCCAAAATGCCGAAATGACTTGTCCAATACAATTCCGTCGTAAAACGTGCCGGAAGAAACAAATCCAGAATCAAATCCACTTTAATCCGTGACAATGGCGTCTCCTCTTGGCCGATATAGATGAGTAATTCGTCTTTTTCCTCACAATTGGTGTAAATGATTGAGCGATGAAAGACGCGCCGCATCGTTTCTTTTAGCAGATGTACGGCTTCTCCCGTTTCATACAGGCGCAGCAATCCTTCAGCAATCGCGTCCTGATCCTCACGGTTTAATTGTCCAAAGCCTTCCTTTACCTTCGGGCCAAAAATGCCCTCTGCAATATCACGCTGAACAAACCGGATATGGTACTCCCGCCGATTCATCCCTTGATACAAGTCCATTTCCGCCAGAAAATGCATCATAATATCAAATAGCGATTCTCTCAGCTCCAGATACTCTTCAGCATCCGGTGGAAACAGATCCCGAAAAATAGAATAAAAGCGGTAGTACGGATTGATTTCCACTACCTGCTCCAAATGGGAAGTATTCAACTCTGCCAGACTAAGCTCCATATACGGAGAGTAACTGACAGCGGGTATGAAGCGGAATTTATCTACATCCAGCCCCTGTTCCCTCGCGCGCATGAGCAAATCCCAGACGTAATTCACACCCATTCTCCTTCACACTTGTACTCCGGAAAATACATCTGCACTTCTGATACCAGAAAGCTCATTAAATCGGATAAAATATAAGCGGGCGCGGTGGGCAAAACATCGTCAGAACCACGTCTGAACCCCAAACGCATGATCTGCTTGCCTTCCTCTGTCCGTACGTTATCGCTGACAAACGGATTTAACGGATACGTCTGGGTTTTGGTTAAAAGGTTGTTTACATCATTTCTCCCTGCACCTCCCCAGATGTCTACACGTTCCAGCTCAAGCCCCTGCGCTGCTTCAAACGAGTTTACGATGCGCATGATTTCCGCTTTGGCACGGACAATCACGGCCTGTTTTCCTGCATAGCGGCCCAAAAAGCTGTCCTGTCGCCGATTGGACAATAACGGATACGTCTGACGACTAAGTCTCGTTGTAACAGGCTTCGTAACCTTCAACACATTCCATTCGCCAGACT
The DNA here is from genome assembly GCF_038592965.1 of Paenibacillus sp. FSL L8-0158. GTDB lineage: Bacteria > Bacillota > Bacilli > Paenibacillales > Paenibacillaceae > Paenibacillus > Paenibacillus polymyxa_D. The sequence goes on from NZ_CP151949.1 coordinate 4,285,677, forward strand.
TATCACGTGGTGTGACAATCGTCAGTTCCTCTTCTGTACGTTTGATATACCGGATATCGCCTTCAGTCCCGTCAATCAAGTAACCATGCTCAGGACCTGTTTTTCGCAAAGGCAGCACATGCTCATAATTCACGCGATCCATAGCGGGTATAGGAAAGCCGCTGTTCTTTAGAGATAGCCTTTCAATGTTCCAAAGCGGAAAAACGTCACCCTTCTTAAAAACGTCGAATTCCTCCAATGAAATTGTAATTTCATGAATTTCTTCATGGGCGGCCGGCTCGCCGTCTCCACCAATCAATACACAGTCCACAAACTTATAAGCGTACGGGTGATTAATTGTTTTCCACGGCATGCCATTTTGCATAAACGTGTGGTATAACTGCTCAATTTCTAAAATATAAGAACGGTTATGCTCCAGACGAAAACGAATCGGATAATTGCCGGTTTCCGTGACCAACATTCCTGAGAAAATTCGCTTGCTGCGCACCAGCGCTGAGATTCGTTCGGTCTCCATCTCAAGGAAAAGCGTAAACAGCGGCATCGCTCCGCCTTCGCGTACCACCTCTGCCACACGGCTGATGTCCATCTGCTTTTCCTCCGTATCAGACGGTAACACAGGATATAAAAATTCATGAATCGGGTCATAGTCCTCACGCGATGTCAATGACACGTACACATCAATCTTTTCTTCCGTATTCTCAATTTCCTCAAATACCCGCCGTTCTAGCTGGCGGGTCATTTCTTCCTGATATTCGACGAGGTTCATAAATACCCCCGCCATCATATTTTTCAGTAAACGTCTCTGCTCCAAATCGTCCATCTTGCTCAAACGGTCCTGTACCAGCTCTTTCACGACGTCTCACTCCTTTCCGGCTCCAGCTTCATTGAACATGAAAAACTTAACTTCCGTTCGCAGCAGCCCGATCTTGGTTCTCTGAATCAGACGGCCCTGCTGCTTTAGAAGCGGAATCAGCAGTTCCTTGCTCTTTGTTGGTATCCACCTTGGCCGGAGGGGCAGTTCCATCGCCCGTACCCATGCTCTTTGCAGCCGAAGAGGCTTCCTTCTTCGCGGGTGTAGTTCCCGCTGAAGCCGTCGGCGCAGCCTTCGTTTGCGATTCTGCAGCAGGGGTTGCAGCAGCGGAAGCTGAAGCATTACTCGCTGCGTCCCCTGCGTCCGTGTCGTTCAACGCTCCGTCAGACAATCCCAATCCAGCAGGAAGTTGACCGTTTTTCTGCTGCTCCGCGCTCTGCTTTTCCTCCGCCTTGGCTATGCTCCGCTCCAATGCCAGAACACTTTCGAGCTTATCGATCTCCTGATAAATTTCCTGTGCCCCGCTATAGGCATCAATGGCTCCTTCATAATCGAGATCCTTCATCATTCGATCCCCTTTGGCCTGAAGTTTGCCAGCTTGAATCTCCTTGAGCTGCTGCTGAATAGCTGTCAATTTATCGTTGGCCTCGGTAATTTTCTTCTCCAGTTCTTTTTGCGCAGACGTATATCCGGATTCCATCGCAGCTTTATTTGCTTTTTTGTACAGCTTGAGTGCATTCGTGTAATCGCCGCCCTGAAATTTCAAATCTCCGTCCTTCATCCAGCTCGCCGTCTCGGCATAGCTGTCCAATTGGTCGATTTTATGCTCAATATCCTTCACATTGAAAGGCGGGTACAGACCAGCGCTTTTCCGTGCTTTCTCGTAGCTGGCTTCAGCCCTGGTAAAGTCTGCTTTTTCCACATATCCGTCCCCATCAACCATGAGTTGAGATACTTTCTGCTCTGCCGTGTACAATCGCTTGTGAATCTTATCGTTAATTTTAACTGCCGCGTTTTTCGCTTCACTGTAGGACTTGAGTGCCTTCGCATAATCTCCTGTCCTTGCATAATCATCTGCGGCTTGGGCTGATTCGACCATCGTTTCCAGCGCAGCCGCCTTGTTCGCTGCCATACGCGCCAGTGTAATCCATGCTCCCCCGCCCACGATCACAAAGGCGAGCAACGCAATCAAAATCCGTTTGATCAGCTTACGGCGGTTTTTAGGCTTTTCCTGAAAAACTTTATTTACATAAATGGCCGCAGCCGTGTAATTGTTCACCGTCCGGTGCTGTTTGCTTAACAGAACCTCTTCCAAGGTGTCCGTCAGCATGACCGGGTCCTTCGCTTCCTCCAGCGCCCCCAGCATTTCCGCCAGCTCAACGTCCTCCCACATCCCTGATGTGGCAAGCAGGATCACATCTCCATCTGCAAGCTGCGTCTTTTTGGCGTAATGGGCATGAACACCATTCGGATTTCCCAGGTATTCCAGCAGATTGCCTCGTTCCTCATGTGTACTGGTCGCTTCGTCTGGAATGCGTCCATCATCTGCCAATGACTGAGCCAGACTATGATCCTTGCTGCGAAAATTAAGCCTTCCATTGCGAAAATGATATAGCCGCACATTACCGCACGAAACGTACACCATTTTGTTATAGTTGGTCACTACCATCAGCAGACTGGCTTTGAGCCGAACACGACGGCTTTCAAATTGCAGCCATTCCTGCGCTTCACGCAGATCTCTCATCAAGCGCCGCTTGGACATGGAAGGCTTCTCCATGAAGTTTTCCAGCACCGTTTTGACAACCATTTCTGCGCTGCGCAGCTCCTGATCGGAATCCAGACCGTCTGCGAGGACATAACAGGCCATGTCGTCCGTCTCCATGAATGCAAAATAGTCCCGGTTGTCTATGTAAGAGCCCGCTTCCGACACAAAGGCGGTACTAAAATCGCTGTTGTCCTTGCGCATCGCTACCCCCGTCTTTCTTGTTTCATCCTATCGCCAAAATAAGCACTGTTGCATTATCCTGACTTTTAAAGCCTTTATCATTAATGGCGTCGATCATGGCATCCGCTGTTTCCTGCGGTGTTCCACCCTTGCGCATAATCTCTTCCAATTCAATCTCCGTCAGCGCCTCCTGAATGCCATCGCTGCACAGCAGCACATGATCGCCCGAATACAGACGAATCGGTGCACTCCCCAATTCCATGCTCTCAAAGCCCTCATAGCCCAAGTAGTTGACCAGTTGATTGCGCACTGGACTCGTTTTGGCTTCCTCCGAGGTCATTTGTCCAGCAAGCACTCGTTCCTCCAGCAGTGTTTCTGCTGTATGCTTGGAATTGACTGTTTGGAAATGACCATTACGGTAAATCGTAATCAGGCTGTCACCCACCGCTCCGTAATACAGCTGATAGCCGCACACAATGACCGCAGCCAGCGTCGTTCCTCCGCCCTGTCCATTCAAATTTTGCAAAATGCCGCGATTGCTTTGAGTTGCCGCCTCTGCAAAATATCCGTTCAAATTCGTTGCATCTTCCAGCTTGGCAAATGCCTTCGTAAAAGTCGTCACAGCCAAGGTACTGGACATACGTCCATTGGCTAGTCCACTAATACCGTCTGCGACAACAGCCAGCGTACCAACAGGTGTCGTCATACTGGAGAAATAATCATCCTGCTCGCTCCGGCTCCCGATCGTTTGACCATTTCCGATTTCAATTCCACTTACGGTACGGCTGCCGGAACTTCGCGTCAGTCGTATACGGATCATGAGAAGAACAGCGAATAGTACCGCAGCTCCACTTACAACAAAATAAGGCTGCATATCGTTACCTCCCTGCACCATTGCCCAATTCCATCCTAGTTTTCGTTATTCCACTCAAAATGGGCGCCACACAGCGGGATAAAGATAAATTTGCTGTGTCCCAGCTGAATCACGTCATAGGCAGCCAGCTCTGCTGGTGAATATACCGCCTCGTTATTGTGGTACGCCAAACCCGATGAATCGCCTGGCAGCAAGTAAAAGTTACGTTTCTTCGGATCATACACAATGACCGCATGATTTCTGCGAGAAATCGTGTTGTCCCCGATAATGCGGACATGCATTTCCTCTGCGCGCCCGATAAAGTTCTTCTCCGCCATAATGCGATAGTCCTGACCCACCTGTGCTCCTTCGATGCATACCAGCCATCCAGTTACCGGATGAATCCCCACCGTCTCACCCAAATACGGCATTGTTTTGTCATTATCTCCCGCGACGTTTGTTTTCGCTGCTGGCTCCGCGCTCTTGGGTGCAGCTATATTTACTACCGTGTTGCAATAAGGACACGTATTTCCGTGCTTTCGTGTACTGAACATGTGTCCGTTCGGGCATCTTGTCAAACTCATAGTCGGTTCCTTCCCCCATTGTCATGATTGTCTTTTCAGCGATCTGAGGATTTTGCAGCATCCTCATCTATTTAACGAGCAGTCTCGTATTGGCAATATATAATAAGTCACCTGAATAAATCCGGTATGGCTCACCGCTTTCCAACTTCTTGGTTACACTTTCGTTGGCAGACCGCAAGCCTGTACCATTATCGGAATCCACATCCTCCACAAACCAGTCGCTGTTCACCCGGTTGAGTACCGCATGTTCCACACTTACCAGGGAGGCATAATCTGCACCTGCCAAATCAATATCCGCCTCCGAACGTGACGTCGTTTTGCCGATTAAGAGCGACGTTTCGCCTTCGATATACCATTCTTTAATGGACTCGCCCTCTTCATCAATCAACACCAGCTTGGCAATCCGATGACGTTGTGCCTTTGGCTTGGGCACAGGTACAACGGACACCAGATTGCGCAGTATGTATACAAGCACGCCGATTCCAATACCTATCGCGACCACGGTTTTCAAACCGCTGTAGCCTGTACGATTAAACACATAAAAGGCGATCGCCAGCATCAGCCCGAACATGGCAACATCTATGATGAAAACCCATCTGTTCTGCGCCGTTTTCACTGCTTGCTTCCCCCATTTCTATCCTGAAATCATCATTTTTTACGAATACCGAAAAATTGGTTGAACATCGCTGAGGTATCCGTCGGATCACCGGATTTTTTCGTTTTTTTCCCTGGTGAACCTTCCTTCGTTTTCGGATGAAAACCAAAAAATTGCTCAAAATCAGTTCCTATATCAGCCGGATTGAATCCTTTGGCTTTCGTACGCGCACCACCGGAAGATGTAGCCCCTCTCCCTCTCTCTTGCTGTTCCCCGCCAGCTCCTTCAGTTTTTCGGATGAGCTCGGCATCGTATGCCTGCCGCAATGCTTCGTCACGCAAGGTATTGTAAGCCTCGTGAATCAGCTTGAACTTGCGCGTTGCTTCCTCGCTTCCCTGGTTGGTATCAGGATGATACTTTTTGGCCAGTTTACGGTAAGCCTGCTTAATCTCTGCCTCCGAAGCATCCCGGCTGACACCGAGCAGCTCATAGTAGTTGGTCATTGTGTGATGTTCCCCTCTCCGAAAAAAATAAATATTAAGAGACCCGTGGGCCTCTTAATATTTATCCACCCTGCACTTGTGTGCCGGGTGAGTGTGTGTTTAAGCTGCACTTAACGTGAAGACGTTAAGCTTAAACCGGATATCCGCCGTCGATTGTAGCCAGCTCGGTTTTGTCTTTCTTTTGTTTGATGTAGAGTGTAAATGCACCTACACCTTCTGTGTCGCCGAAGTGCTCGTTATAGTCTACAACGAAAGCATTCGGGAAGTGGATTTTACGCACAACTTGATCAGCTGCGATAACTTCCAGTGTTACTTTACGGTAGCTGTCTGCTTTTTCAGCAGGAACCAGAGACCACAAAGCCAGTTTCAGCGTGTCATCCGCGCTGTCACCGTCTACTGCTGTGATGATTTTGCCGCTGATGCGCAGCGTGGAGCCCACGTCAGTGGAGCGTGCATTGGAATCGTCCGGTGTATCGGTGTCATAAATAACCGTTTGGATGTTATCCAAGCCCAGCTCAATTGTTTCTTGTCCTTCTACTTTCAATCTGAATCCCATGTGTGTTGCCTCCTTGAAATTAGGTAATATGATGGCGGAAGAAGCAGAGCTTCTTCGCGATTTATGTATAAAGGCGGTTCTAGAAAGAAACGCCTCTAACATCTTTCGTAGGGCTCGGATCATGATTTAACCGAGCTGGTTCCTTTAGTGATCATGACTTCCAGGTTCTTCACATTACCGTTGAAGACCAGGTCGATATGGCACATATTGCTTTTCTCATCAATAATGAAGCTCATATCGTCTCCGTCCTGAATGATCGAGTTAACAGATCCTCTGCTGCTCAGCCACTTGCTCTTCTGACTGCTCGGATTGTTACTGAAGAAGCGGACGATATTTTCGTGTTTGAAGTCCCCTGTCTGGTAGCGCAAAATACGTTCAATGTACGTGCTGACCAGCGTCTTGTAGATGGAGTCAAAACCGTCCTCAGACATCGCCATGCTTCTCGCCTTGTAGACGGTAATCCGGCGGATATCCTTATCCTGGATCTGTGCATTCTCGGACGAGAATACAAAGCCGAAGTTTTTACGGTTGATGGCATCCTTGATCGTGTTGGTGAAACCGGTGATTTCCTTGGCCATCGTCGTCACCGTGCGCAGACTGTTGTCTCCTGCCTCGATATCGAAGCGTACGCCAGGGAAGTTCTTATTGACCGTTTTGAACGTCTCACGCAGGTATTCAGGACACTGATAGGAAGCGACCAAGCCGGCGGCAACGTAGGCTGCACCTACATAAACGCCCTCGATCCACAGCTTGAGAATATCCTCTTTCTCCTTAGAGAGCTGTACACCATCTTCGGTCTGTAGCATTTTGCTGTCGATAATGACACCCGATTTGTCCTTCGGAATAATCGTAAAGTTCGGTACACAAGGAATTGCAAATTCGCTATATTCTCTGCGAACGAGACTGGCGCATTTATCGACATATTTATCAATGCCTGCTGTTGCCATACTGTTGAAAGTCGTTTCTTCACCGGATTCAAAATTAAAGAACATTTGAATTTTGTAATCCTTCACGACTTGCAGCAGCATCGAGAGCGATTCCATAGAGTTTCCGCCCTGCTTAACGACCTTCTCGTTGCCCTTGAAACGTTCACGTGAAACTTTTACCTTACCGGCTGCTTCCAGCTCGACGGATGGAACGATACCGAACCAGATCGTGTCGCTGAATTCATTCTTAGCATTCACCGTGTTCAGGTACGTTTCCAGGCGCGGGATATTGCTGCTTTTCACCAGCATGTCCAGCTTGTTGTTCGCCACCAGCATTGTCGGCAGCATGCCTTTGCTCTTCGTTGCATATTGATCGAAGAACATTTTGACACCGAGGATTTTCTCCACAAGCGGCTTAACCGCCTTTACGAAATCGTCCTTGGCATTTTTATAGAACTCCAGATACGTGTTGTAGTTTTGAACTTCAACCGCTGTATCCACCTTGGTCTGAACAGCTGGCAGTGGCACAAACGTGCGAACTACCAAATCCTTCACATAGTCAGAAGGCGTATCTGTGATGGAGTTATAATCTTCTTCGAATACTTGGGAGAGATCACCAGTGCTGTTCTCATCCAATAGCATCAGCTCAGTGCTGTCGCTCTTCGGCGCTTCAATAATTTTCAGTTCGCCGCTTTCCCCAATGGAGAGCATACCCACCTGAATCAGCTCGCCGGAGTTTTCCTCTTGGGCGCCACCGAGCAGAAGGCGGGTTTTGATGTCCTCAATTGCCAGTGGGAGCATAGCCATGACGTTGTTATAGTTCTGACTCGCTTCCTCGAACATTCCATTCAGCTTGTCACCCATGTCGAGTTTCTTCGGATCGCCATCATCCAGCTTGTCGTATTCACCGTACATATAGTGAATTTCTTTGCGGACTTGACGAATATCATCCATGACCTTTTTCGGTGAAATCATATCCAGCAGATTTTCAAATTTGAAATCTACATTGGTGATTCCTTGACTGCGCTTGGTATCAATGAGCGTAAACAACATTTTCAGAAAGTCATTACTTTGATTTACACGAATTTCAGAAATGCTATCCTCATCAATTCCTTCTGGCTTTTTAAGGGTGTAGACGACTTTTTGATTGGCCGCGTTAAAAAACGAATACACGGTCGGTGAAAACTTATCCAAAAATTCGTCAAAGCTGCGCACCAGAAGGTGCTGATTAATTTCCTTGATCTTCTCATCGCTCAAGCTGTCAATACCTTTCACATCACCTACTATGGTGATCAGGTCCAGCTTTTCCGGGTTAATCTCTTCAAAAAGCATTGTCCGGTTGGTTTGATAAATGATTTCCATCGCTGTCGGCAAATGAATAAAGTATGAGTTATAGGTCCATTGCTCCATATACGGACATGGGATGTCCAATTTGAAACGGACGAAACTCATTTTTAGTTCTTTTGCCTCCTCCCCCCTACTTAACATTTAAATTCGTCAAAGGATTGAGCTTATACCACATTTACGGTACAGGCATGTAACCTCGAAAATCGGTCCGAAGCGTTATTCGGCTTTTAACGGCAAAGCATACACATGAGATGTTTTTCAAATTCAAAAGTCAGATAACACAGAAATTTTTAATTTATGATTTCGTATTCCTAACTTCAATCCCAATTTTTGCCGTTGATACGAGAGCTATCATACAAAGCACCCTTCAGTTTTGTCAATTTCTGTAGTCTCAGATTGAAATAGGGCATTTTGACTCATTTTATGCGTGAATACGTAATTTTCATGATATGTTAGACCTGTTTCTTCAGGGAAATATTCACAAATGGAACTCAATTACCGATAGAAGTCCATTGGATATTTCTGATAAGCGTAAAAGAATCAAATTCATGGCTAATGTGAGGTTTATCAGCTGTTTTGATCCTTTATCCCTTATATCCCAAGGATTAGGAGAGTTGATCCCCTCACGTTGGCCTCGGCGATGGAGGAGCTTATGTTCAGAATAAGGAAACTAGGGATTATTGTTTTCATGACTTTTGTACTATTTTTACAAATGGGCTTAAATGGGGGTATTTGCACTGTAAATCAGGCTAATGCAGCATCTTTAGGTGCTGTCCCGATTGAGGGTTATGATGCCGTTTTTGTATTGGATACCAGTTATTCCATGAGGGATACCGATCCTGAGGGCATTGCCGCCGAAGTCATCAATATGTTTATGGATTTGAGTGATGCAGACCGCACACGCGTCGGATTCGTTGCCTACAATCACCACGTGGTCGCCTCGAAACCATTGACTTCGATTGCCGTAGCAGCACAAAAATCCCAGATCCAGCAGGAAATCAGAACACTTAACCGTTCCGGTTATACGGATTTGGGGCTTGGGTTGCGTAAAGGCTCGGAGCTGTTAGCGGCAGGAGCATCCCGAGGGCGTCAGCCTTTTATGATTCTATTGTCAGATGGAGAGACTGATTTTGGTGCCTCCTCTGGTTCCCGATCCAAAGGTGACTCCAATAACGATGTATCCTCTGTCATCAAATCTGCACAGACCAAGGGATATCCGGTGTATACGATTGGTCTGAACCATGATGGCACAGTGAACCGACAAGAACTCGAACGGATCGCTTCTCAAACGGGTGGAGCTTCTTTTATTACAAGTAGTGCCGAGGATCTGCCGGAAATTCTGAACCGTATTTTCGCCAGTCAAATTCGTTCCAAGCTCGTTCCAATTGCTGCAATTACGACCACTGGCGAGATGCAGGAATTAACTGTAACTCTACCTGATTCCAGTATGGAGGAAGCTAATCTGGTGCTTTTGTCGGAGCATCCCCTTCTGGAAACACAGTTATATTCCAATTCAGAAAATGTCCGCAGGTACAAGTCGAGCCGATATGCGATTTTAAAAATCGAGCATCCACAGGCAGGTAAAGTGAAGTTGAAACTACGGGGCATACGCGGGGATTTGGTGAAAATCAATTTACTTGGCAGCTACCGACTGGAAGCCGAAGCAACCATGGGAGGAAAGCAAGCATCGGCCACTCATGGCGACAAGCCTGTGCAGTTGCTGAAAGGTCAAGCCACACCGTTTCAAGCTCAGCTCCTGTTACCCGACAGTCAAAAGCTTACGGATGAAGCCGTATATACGTCTCTCCAAGCCCATATTATTGTTACTCCAAAGGGGGGCACAGCCAAAAAGGTGCCTATGACCTATAAGTCAGGAGCCTTCCATACCGAATATGCGTTCCCTCAAACCGGGGATTATACATGGCAGCTATCTCTGGATAGTCCGCAATGGTACCGTAAGGGAACTGTACATAAAGTTCACGCGGCCAATGCAGCGCCACAGGTCTTAAAAGACCTGACGATTCACCTGGTGAAAGAAGACGGTGATTCCCGTCGAAGTGTATCGGATTTTATTGTTGACCCGAATCATGACAAGCTGAACTATAAGTTGGATTCAGAAGCCTCTGGGGATGCGATCCATGCTGAGATTAACGGTAATGATCTGCTGCTATCCGAGCTCCACACAGGTGACTCTCAGCTAAAGATTACTGCTACCGATCCGGAAGGAGCCTCCAGCAGCGCTACACTAACCGTTTCCGTACAATCTCGGTATACAGCCATTAAATGGACAGTAGCCATCAGTATCGTGGTAGCCGCTCTACTGTATTGGTTCTTGCGGCCGAAGCCGCAGTTTGCCGGAAGAATCGAAGGATATTTTCTCGCTACAGCAAGTGGGCAGGAGATTCCGGTAAAATCTTGGCCGCTCACCTCCTTTCCGGGTCGTAAGGTCAGCTTGCAAGAGCTGTTCCGTACGCTTGACGTTCACGAACCATTGCCAGAAGCAGAACGGATCCTATTTTCCGCAGGTAAAAAAGGGAGCCTCATCGTGAAACATGATACACGCTGCGCCTTACAGCATGGAAAGATCAGATTAGCCCGCAACAAAAAAGCGGTCATGGAGTACAGTGACAAACTGTACATTACATTCGAGGATGGTGTCACTGAAATCGAGCTGCGATACAAAGCGATTAAACCAAATACTTCAGTGTACACCGACCATATCCAGGCTCCGACAGGATAATGTCCGTCACAACGTAAAAAAAAGAGAAGCACCGTCTCTTACGATTAACGAACCGTAAGAGTAGGGCGCTTCCCTTTTTTTATCCAATATTCCGCACGTAGTGCGGCTTTAAACCATCGAAGTGAGCGGCAGCGCTTGTTAGCCTGTACCTCCAGACCACGCCGAATGACATACGGCAGCAGAGAAAGTCCCGCATTTTCAATCTGAATCCGCTCAGCATGATCTGCAAATAATCGGCCTGGCACATCTGGCGGAGGTGTTCCTTTTCGGCAATAATACAGCGTAGCGGCCAAACTATAGATATCCGACACAGGTCCCTGCTGCGAACGATTAGAGTAAAATTCCAGCGGGGAATAGCCCGCCGTGGTGAAGATCGGATGCTCTTTGCCTTCAAAATGCACAGCCGAACCAAAATCAATCAGTTTGACGTTGCCATTTTCCCCAATCATAATGTTCCCCGGCTTAATATCCCGATGAATAATTCCTTTATCATGAATGTACTCCATGGCATCAATTAAAGGTAGCAGCGTATGGTACAAAAAAGTGGGGTCATACGTTGGCGCAGCCTCTTCTTTCATCATTCGATCCAGTGTCTTGCCTGCACAGTATTCCATGACCAGATAGGCAGTTCCATTTTCCTCAAAGTGATCTATATAACCGACAATTCCCGGGTGACTTAACTCCTTCAACATTTGCCCTTCACGCAAAAAATAATGCATAAACTCCACGTATTTGGATTGCATAGAAGCACCGCAAGTGACCGTTTTTCGATCCATCCCCCGCAAAGCCAGTGCATTCGGAAAAAATTCCTTCACAATGACCTTTTCTCGGTTATCCAACAGCCTTGCCGTATACACGATGGCCAGCTCACTGCGGGACAAGGCGCTTCGAATTTGATATGTATTTCGCAGCTTCGTATTGCGGGCAAGCAGATTCCCGCTTGTATCCACGATCATGACTCGTCCTCCTGTCAGGTTCTTAGCTTATGTCTTTTGTATATATCGGCTTATTACACATCTTTTTATTATACCGTAAAATAGATTATTGGAAAAACAAATAACCTGCCATAATCTCCCACAGAGAAATGATGACAGGTCTTTTGGCATTCATCTGGTTCTTTTTTCTCAAATCGTTTAACCCAGTTTCGTTCCGGGCTTCATGCTGCGCACACTGTTCGTATTCTTCTTCCGTTCACTGCGCAGTTTGCCTTTGCCTTGTTCCGGAGTACGAATGGTGAGCGCAATCAGGAACGATACGACACACAGCACAGCAATCGTGGTAAATGTCGGGATGAATCCGCCGAGCAAGGCTGCGATAAATGACCCCGCCAGCGCACCGAGGCCAAAGCCTTGATACACAATACCATAGTTTTTGCTTTGATTTTTCAGACCGAAGAAATCAGCTACGATGGCAGGAAAGACTGTAATGTTGCCGCCGAAGCAAAACGCAATTCCTGCTACACAGGCAAAGAACAAACCATAATTCAGCGGTACCAAACTTAACACTGTAACTGCAACCGCCGTTGCAAGCAACGCACCCGCTACTACTTTCAGACGACCTACTTTATCCGAGAGCGCACCTAAAATGATCCGACCTGCCGTGTTGAAAATAGCGACCATAGCGACCGCATTAGCGGCTGTTGCTACATCTAGACCGGCCATCCGTACGCCGATATCTTTGACTACTCCAATCAGGTAGAGACCACTCATACAAGCGGTAAAGAACATGACGAATAGCAGGTATGCCTGCTTGGTGCGCAGCATTTCTTTAACGGTGTAGTCCCGCTGTACAACCCCATTTTGTACCGAAGGCTTGTTCACGACTACAGCTTCTCTTACCAGGAAAGAACCACCCACAATCATGATCAGCACGATTATTCCCCAATATAAAAATGCTTGCGATACGCCAACGGACTGAATCAACGAACCATTAATATACTTGAATATAAGACTGCCTGTTCCATATGCGCCAACCGAAATACCGGAAATAAGTCCTTTTTTCTCAGGAAACCATTTAATCAGATTCGAAAGTGATGTAATATATGCCGTTCCATCCGCAAAACCTACGACAATACCCGCCAAAATGTAAAGCAGGGACAGTGATGTTACCTGCGAACTAAGCATGAGTCCTGCTCCTAACACGACACCTGCACACAAAATCAAACGACGTAGTCCCCATTTATCCTGTAGTTTGCCTGCGAATAATGTAGCAAACGCCAGTGCAAAACTGGTAATTGAAAATGTAATGGCAACCGAACTGAGGTTCCAGCCAAAGCGGTCCACCAACGGTTGATTAAATAAACTCCATGTGTAAATGGTTCCTAATCCCATCTGGACAATTATTGTTCCAAGTACGACAAGCCAACGATTTCCGCTGTTTGTTTTCATTTCAATCTCCTCTTTTCATTCCGGCTCTACAGCGTCAATTTGTGATCATAATAACCGGGAATCCAGTACGCTTTGCGCCTGTGGAGGAGCAAGTCTGTAAGGATTCTCTCTACATGGATTATTATAACCCTGCATGTTAGCCAGAAATCGTTTGAGGAATGAAATGCACATATGGCGGAATGAAATGCCTTTAAAGTCGCATAATTTGCCGAAATTCCTTGGCTTTACTACGGCTCACCGGAATCTCTGCTTCTAGTCCACGCAAACGCAGGAGATACGTATGGTTAAACCAAGGTACAATTTCACGGATCTGCGACAGATTCACCGTGTACGATCGGTGACAGCGGAAAAAGTCCTGCTGCGGCAACCTGGCATGAAATTCCGAAATGCTCATCGGCATTGTATATTCTTCGTGTCTTGTAAAGACACGGGTCACCTTTTCCTGTGCACACGCATAGTAAATATCGTTCGCATCCGTTACGATGATTTTGTCATTTTTCAGCAGATTAATACGACCTGGCGCAGCAACGGCGCCGGCTTCAGCAGCTCGAGGTTGTGCAGTCTGGACAGGTTCCTGTATTGGAACGTTCTGCTGCTCATAAGCATTTTCCAGCTTACGCAGCATAGATGCGATCCGTTTTTCATCATAGGGTTTGAGGATGTAGTCGAACGCCTCCAGTTCAAAAGCCTGCGCCGCATGTTCTTTATAGGCGGTCGTAAAAATAATATAGGGCTTTTTGGCAAATTTGCTAATGTTCTGTGCCAGCAGCATCCCGTCCAAAGAAGGAATATTAATGTCCAGAAAGATCGCATCCGTCTCCTGATCTTGCAGAAACCGAAACACATCTAGCCCATCCTCGAAACTATCGGTCACCTCAATGTTGCTATGAGTCTGAATAAGATACTCCAGCTCTTCACGCGCCGGAAGTTCGTCTTCTACAATTATGGCCTTCATAACTTCTCCTTTGGTATGTCAAAATAAACTTCGGTGCCTGGCTCATGCTTCAGAATAATAACTCCTTCGCCGTACATAAGCTTGAGTCGTCTGTGCACATTGTACAAGCCGATCTGTTTAGCCGGAACCCGATCATGATACAGGTTATCCACAACATCATCGCGTATACCCACCCCGGTATCTGCCACAGAAATACGCACCTTTTCTCCGCGATCCTTTACAGAAATGGTTACTGTACCTGCCCCCTTTTTCTTGAGGATTCCATGATTAATCGCATTCTCAACCAGGGGCTGGATAATAAGGCTTGGAATACGCACAGACACCTCATCCATTACATACTCTACCTGAAGCCGGTTGCCGAAGCGTGCTTTTTCAATTTCTACGTAATCAGACACCTGCTGAAGCTCCTTATGAATTTCAATCAAATCATCATTCAGCTCCAAATTATAGCGCAGATAACCCGATAAATTAATGATCAGCTCTCGTGCCTTATCCGGCTTTGTGCGTGTCGTCGAGGCAATGGCGTTCAACGCGTTGAACAGAAAATGAGGATTGATCTTAGTCTGGAGTGCCTTTAACTCAGCCTTATTCGCCGCTTCCTTAATTTGCTCCACACGCGATACTTCCATTAACGTGGAAATGATTTGAGACAAGCCAATCGCCATCGTCTGCAACGGATACGTGATTTTATAAGCTTTGCGATAATAAATCTTCAACGTTCCGGTTACTTCTCCCCGCTCCTCTAACGGGATAATGAGCAGGGACTGGATTTGAGGTGTTTTATCGTCTGCAATATGATTGCGGATCGTGATTTTACCGCTGCGGATCGTCGATTTAGTCACATCGCTAATGATCTCATCTCCGATGTGATAACGCTCTTCGCCAAAACCGACATAAGCCAGCACATCTCTGGTATCTGTAATCGCCACCGCGTCTGCCTTGATGTCTTCTTTTATAATCGAGCAAATCGTATGCAAGGATTCGGCATTAATGGAGCGAAAATAAGGTAACGTCTTATTGGCAATATCGAGTGCCAGCTTGGCCTGTCTGGCCGCGATATTCTCCTTTTCTCCCTCCACACTCTGGATCAACAGAACGATTAAACCGATACTGACTTCTCCGATAATCATCGGTAGACCAATCTTGGAAACGATGTCCACTCCAAGGCTATGGGGTTGTGCCATCACCATAATGAGCAGCATCGTCAACGCTTCGCAGACCATACCTGCGGCGATACCGACCAGCCATCTCTTGGAACGATTGACCCGGCGGCCGATGTATCCTGACACCACACCTGCCAGAATACTCGTAATCAGACACGGAATCGAGGTCACTCCCCCGATATCAATCAGATAACGATGGATACCCGATATAATACCTGTAATGATCCCAACCCAGGGTCCAAACAAAATACCGCCTGCCATAATTGCTATGATTCGAACGTTAACAAGCGAACCTTCGACTTCAATCCCGGTGTAGGTGCCGAACAGCGCAAACATGCAAAAAATCAATGTTAGTAAGGCCAACTCTGCTGGAGAATGGCTGTTTTTTTGCAAGGTTTCCTTAAACCGTGGGATACGAGTAATAAAAAATAAACAAATCAGCAACAACGCTGCGCGCTCAAATAGCTGCATCAGCATTTCCAACAAGGCGTTCACCTGCGTTCCTCCCAAATAAAAACGAATATGCCTATGTTATCGTGTACGTCGTTCATACACACCATACCCAAGTATCATCAAGCCACATACGAATAAAATAATAACAAATATATTGTCAACAAAACTCGGCATATCAGGTTCTGACATAGAGATGCCCGAACTATTCAATTTAACTGGTACGGAATTCGCAGCCCATTGAATGACCGCTATAAAGCGCTCCATCGTATATATCACTCCGCTACCCAATAGGCTCAACACGCCGAATAACAAATATTTAAGCTCCATAGGAATTTGTCCCCCCTTAATTACAAAGCATTTAAACTGCCACAAATTATACCATCAACTTCCATCTAATTATAGCTTCTAGAAATCGCCTCTTCTTCATTTCCCTTCTTCAAACGCAGTAAAAAACCGGAGAGTACCGCTTGATAGCGATAATCCCCGGATCTCTAGTCCGATAAATAAATCATTTCGGTTATTTGCTTTTGCTGATTTCGGTAGGACTGTTGTACTCCTTCTGATCATGTACCAGTTCTTTTAATTGGATAATCAACGCCTCCAGCTCACTAAACCCGGCCACCATATTGGAGGTTATATTTCGTTGTTCCTCTACTCCAGCCAAAATTTGTTCTGACGCTGCACTCGCTTGTTCCGTTACACTTGAAAATTCCGTCATCTCTTGAACAACCTGAGATGAGTACTGCTGCATGCTATTCGTGCTGTTTTCCACATCCACGGCCTGCAGCAGCACTTTATTGGCATTTTGCAGGATGTCCTCCAGTACAATTTCGGTCGAATGTGCCGATTCCATACTTTGCTGTAGCCTTTGCTGTCCCATGTCAAATTGGCTTACGACAGAATCCATCTGAGTTCTCAGTTGAGTCAAAATAGCTTCCATCGCCACCGAGGTGTTCCCTACCATTTCAGCCAAATTACGCACTTCGCCAGCTACGATGGCAAATCCTTTTCCATGCTCTCCCGCTCTGGCGGCCTCAATGGATGCATTCAAGGACAGCAAATTAGTTTGTTTCGAGATTTGAGTAATATCTTTAAGCATGGCAGACATGTTATCACTTTGTACTCTAAACTCGTCCAGTTCTTCTTTGGTACGACTCATGACCTGACCCAAATCCTTAATTTGAGACGTCAATGCAAGCAGTTGACTGCTCCCTCTGTCCCCGGCATTTTTCGTATCTTCGGAAAGCTGCTTCAGTTCTCGGGAATGATCAGCTACCTCTCGCACGTGCTGGTCGGATTGGGCCAAGTTATCTGTAACCTCGGTGATATTCGAAGCTTGCATTTCTACCCCTTTGGCAACCTCCTGAAATCCGATAGCGACTTCATTTGTCACGCTGCCCGTCGCATCTACTTGATTCCTGAATCGTTCTGTAAAGCTATGCAATCCAGCCACTGCTTGTCTAACTTGCTCAAACAGAAATTCAATTCGTTGCCTTGTAGCATCGATATCTTTATTTTGCTCTTCACTTTTCTTAAACTGCTTTTGATTTAACACCGATACCACTAACAGTAGCAAACCAATGAGTAAAACAATAATAAACTCATGCACATAGCGCAAAGAACCGGTAGCCGGGGGAATAGGGGGCGTACCGATTGTTATTTGCACAAATATATTACAGAGATTTAAGGTCATAGCTACCAGAAAATATCGGTAAGACGGATACAGCAAAAACAAAGAGCAAATTAATATGGTGGTCCCTACCTCGACGTTAGATAAGTTCAAAAATATACACATTAATACGCTAAAAAACGTAGTAATCCACGGAATAAGGCGGATTCCTTTCTTTTTCACATTCAGGATCGTTAAAACTGCCGCGACTACAAATCCTACACCATTAGATACCCACATCGAGGGATTAGATAATGCCGGGACGATGCCGCTCAAGGCCATAATCCAAAAAATAATGATCACCAATTTGTTTCTTTGCCACAACAATTCACTCGTTCTGTCCATGATTGTGTACGCGCTCCTTAGAATATATATTAGGTATTTATAAAATAAAAATGTAAATACCATACTTTATATATCGTCATATCAGAACACGTAGTGAATGATGGTCGTACTTTAAAGGGAAAGAGTATGTAATTGTAAATAAAGGAATGCAAAAAATCGCCCCCCTGACAGGGAGCGATTTTGAATTCATTTTTGATGATCTTCGCAATTGGAAAAGGTTCATGTATTCACTGATAATATTAGGATTCCTTGTTTTCAGAAGCCTCTTCAGCGCCTTCGGTTGCCGCTGCATCACCTTCCACAGCAGCATTTTCTACTTCAACTGCACGTGGAACGATAATAGAAGCAAGCAGTTCTTCTTCAGGGACGTGCAGTGTTACTCCTTTAGGGAGTTTCAAGTCGCTAGCGCTCAGCTTGTCGCCAACATCCAGCGCAGATACATCCACCTCAATGGTAGATGGCAAATCAGCCGGAAGACCTTCGACCTCAACTTCCGTTTCCTGAACTTGCAGAATACCGCCTGTTTTTGTACCTGCAGGTGTACCCTGATAATCAATAGAAACACGCACGCGAAGCGGTTTGTTTTTGGAGATTTTCAGAAAGTCGGCATGCAACCATTGGTTGTCACGCTGTTGATAATCTTTAATAATAACTGGAATGGTTTCCCCACCCTCTACTGTGAGGTTAAACACCTCTGAACGTCCGGTTTTGACTACTTTATTAAATTCCTTGGCATCGACATGTACAGGGGTTCCTTCAAGCTCAGAGCCGTAAACCACAGCTGGAATCCGTCCTTTTAACCTCAATCCACGAATGGCCGAACCCTTCTTCTCTGTTCTCGGCTGGGCGGTCAGTTGAATACTTCCTCCATTAGAACTCATGATATACAACCTCCTTCAGGTTACCTTACAAATGATTTTCCTCCAAGAATCTTGTCTGTTTACCAGTCGTACTACAGGATGTAAGCCAGCAAGCTGGCAAAACTAAACAAGTCCATAATTCTATTTTACCCCTTTTTTCTGAAACTGACACACGTTTGCATAAAAAAATAGCATTTTTCGAAATGATCGAAAAATGCTATTTTTGTGTATATACAGCGACCAAGCACGCAAGTCTATCCGGCCCGATTATCATTTACCAGTAATAAATATTCTTCTCTTCCACTATGAATCAATACCTGCATCACAGACTGTGTCCGGTCTACATCAATATATCGATCTGCCTCAACATCCTTGGCATCCCAGTGATTAAGCCGGACAATGTAGCCAATTCGCTGTATATCAGGGGCCACCTGAATACGCGCTATTGCACGACCATCATCCAAATCACGGAATTCGACATGTCCATCGCGGTGCCCTGTTCCCCATACCCATACATTCCAGCCAGTGTATTGCCGATCTGTACGCTCGTATATCAGTTCAATCGTGTGAAATCGAGCGGCTTCACTATTGTTTCCAAGCTGTAGATCTGTCAACGTCATAGCTGTACCTGCAATTTCTTGATCTGTTCCCTCATCCGAGTCTTCTAATTCGTTCTTCGCCTGACGATTAGCCTGATCTTGTTCAGTCACAAAAGAGACTCGAGCAGGTTCTTCCTGATCATATAACACCATCATCGACCAGCGCGATACAGTCACACGATGTCCTACCACTTCATACCGTATCTCATTACCAGCCCCATGTGCATCCACAACCACATGCCAACGATCCGATTCCGCAGGCAATACTATCGTCTGCTCCGTATCCGAGCCGTTATAAATCACCACAATATGATTCCAGGCATCGCCGTTAGCGTGGTGCCTCAAAGCAAAAGCCACCACATGCCCACTGCTTTGCAGCACTTCCATGTGCTGCTCCACCAGCTCACGTTGGTCCATTCGGAATGCTGGGTGGCTGCGTCGCAAAGCAATTAAGCCTTGGTAGTAATCAAACACAGGGCGAAACCTCGCCTTGTTATCCCAATGGATGGCATTCACCACATCTGAGCTCCGGTAGCTATTATGGTCTCCATATTTGGAGCGCAGCAGTTCATCCCCTGCATGAATAAAAGGAATACCTTGAGATGTGAGTACCATGCCGTTAGCCAACAGGGACTTGCGCACGGTTTCGTCCTCTAGCAGGTTATTTCCATCCAGTTCCCCATATGGGTCTGCTTCGGCAACAGCTTGTTCAGGTGTCCTCCCATCCTGTGGCTTCCCTTGCTCCCATTGTGGAAAACGACATTGCTCCCGCAAATGTCTTACCGTCAAAATTTTATCCCACAGATTGAGATTATCGTGGGCAGTTACATAATTGACGCTCTCCGATGGCTGAGTTGTAAAATCATGAATAGCCCCAAAAGCACCTTTGAGCACCTGTTCCTCCTGATGTTCTGCCCCCGTGGCAAACCCGCTTCCAGTACCGTCACTATCCCCCTTAATAGCAGAACGGTAGTTGTCGTTAAAAACAGCAAAGCCTTTGTCCCGTTGTGTTCCTTTTAGCGTAAGCAAGGGTTGCGGAGATTCTCCTCCCGTCCAAGGCTCACCATAGATCAGCAGATCCGGACGCACTTCAGAGCGAAGTTCTTGCGTAAGTTGCACCATGGTTGGTGTATCAATCAGACCCATCAGATCAAATCGAAAGCCATCTATATGATATTCCTCTGCCCAATAGCGTAGTGAATCCTTGATATACTTGCGCACCATCGGACGTTCGGTTGCCACCTCATTGCCTACACCTGATCCATTGGTGAGCTGCCCTTGTTCATCCGTGCGGTAATAATATCCAGGTACAACAGGCTCAAATGGCCCCTGTTCCACCGAATACGTATGGTTGTACACGACGTCCATAATGACACCGATGCCGGCAGAATGCAAAGACTGTACCAGCAGTTTCAGCTCTCGTATACGTGCCTCCGGATCAGCCGGATTGGAAGAATAAGACCCCTCCGGCACATTATAATGCTGCGGATCATAGCCCCAGTTATATTCAGTATCTAATTCCGCAAAGTCGTTCACCGTATGAAAATCAGCTACTGGAAGCAAATGAACATGTGTAATGCCCAGTTCCAGCAGATGATCCAGCCCGATGCTGTTCCCCTCAGGATCCTTCAATCCCGTATACGTAAAGGCCTCAAACCGTCCCTGAGCAGCAGATAAGTCTTTTTTCCCCGTATTAAAATGGGTATCCATCGAAAAATCACGCACATGAACCTCATACAGAATGGCATCCGTCGGCCGCTTAAGGGTAGGCCCCGCATCCAATTCCCATCCATCCGGGTTGGTTTGAGCCAAATCAATGATCGCTGTACGCTGCCCGTTGGCTGATACCGCTGTGGCATATGGATCGGCAGCATAATGAACGGTGTTGTCCGCCCACTCCAGCCTGTACATGTAATAATATTTGTTCCAGTCACCTTCCAGCTCTATAGACCATACCCCTTGATCATCACGGATCATGAGAAATTCCTGACCCCCGCCGTGCTCCTGAACGTTCCCCTCCTGATCGTACACTCCCGCATCGCTATACAACGCTATATGGACTTGCTTCGCAGTCGGTGCCCATACCTTGAACTTGCTGCCCGCAGGCGTATAAGTAAGACCCAAATCATAGCCTTCATATATGGGATATGTTGTGTGCTCCAGCTCCTTAAGCTGATTGAAATCTGACATTTCTGTTCACCACCCATTTCTGTACATCGGCTTACAGCCTCTGTTCATCCATCATTTATGATGTTTATGACTTGTCAATATACCTCAGGATTTTATAAAATCTTCACCTAATAGGCTATCAAAATAAGACAAGCTTGAAAAGCTGGATGATTTAAATAAGGATGACGCTTCCATTTCAACGCACACTCCATTTTATGACAATACCATGAACAGGCTACAGCTTTTGCCCTCAAGGTATAACAATAATTTCCTAGATTTCATCACTTATCGCTAAAAAAGTACGTTAAAAAACGTTAGAAAAGTCAGGACAGTCTTCGATTATCCATTTGAAAAATATCATCAGCAATCCGCAAGGTAGAACTTCGATGCGAAACAAGGACAATCGTTTTATCTTGCTGCTGTTCCTTTAACGATTTTAAAATAATCGCCTCGTTCAGGCTGTCCAAATTGCTGGTAGACTCGTCGAGCAGTAAGAGAGGCGCATCATGGACAAAGGCTCTGGCCAGCCCCAAGCGTTGACGTTCTCCACCAGACAGCCTGTCCCCTAATTCTCCAACTCGGCTGTCATACCCTTGAGGCAAGGTCATAATAAAATCGTGCACTGATGCCTTACGTGCTGCTTCCACAATCTGCTCATGTGTAGCATTAGGCTTTCCGATTTTGATATTAGCTGCAATTGAATCATCAAACAGGAACGTATGCTGGTCGACATAGCTCTGTAAGCCTCTCAAATGTCGGGTCCCAATTTCCTTCAGATCGTGTCCGGATAGCAAAATTGCACCTTGCTGCGGGTCCCTAAATCGCATCAGCAACTTCAGCAGCGTAGACTTGCCTGAGCCGCTTTTACCCTGAATGCCTAAAATCCGCTGATGCGGTATCGTGAGACTTACATCATTCAGCACCGTTTGTCCATCGTATGCAAAAGTCACCTTGTCTACTCGTGCTCCCGTAAAGGCAACGCTCGTCCCTTCGATATTTTCCTCTACCTCCGGGGTTTCCTCCAATAGACTCAACACTCGTTCCCCGCTCGCCAGCGTTTGAAGCAAATTGTTGGACAGATTGCTCAGTGCGACGACCGGACCAAATGAACTAAACAGGGCAATGACAGAAATCAGCATACCTGTAAAGTCAACCTGACCATTAGACATACCGTACAAGCCAGCCAGCAGCATCAAGAATGAGAATCCAACTACAGCCGCATCTGTGATGGCTCTTGTGATGCCTTCATGATGCTTCAAATCCTTCTGCTTGGCATCCAATTGATCCGTCCGACGGTTAATTTCATTCAAACGTTGTTCTCCTTGCCCATATTGCACAATTTCCTTCATACCCCGTAAGCTGTCCAAAAAATAACTACTTAGCTTGCCAAAGCTGCTTCGATATTCCATCCCCTGACGTTTGCCCGTACGTGACGTGAGTAAGGGAATAAATAAACCGACAGTTAGGTAAGCAAGCGCAGCAAGCCAGCCCAGCAGAGGCTCATAAGAACCAATAAAAAATACCATGAGCAGTGAGGTGATGATGCCAATCATAACAGGCGCTATCGTATGCGCATAAAATACTTCCAGCAGCTCAATATCACTCGTAATGAGTGAGATCAGATTTCCCTTGTCTTTGCCTTCCAGTTTGGCTGGAGCGAGTCTTCGCAGGACTTGAAGTACCTTGTCACGCAGTACAGCCAGCAGCTTGAAAGCGAGATAATGACCACTCATTTGCTCGCCATAACGGAATGCACCGCGCAGTACGGCACAAACCACGATCGTCGTCAGCAAAAACGACATGGTGTAGCCTGTCGTGATGCCCGTTGCTGTAAGCAGGGCCAGGGCTCCAAACACTATAATGCCAATAGCACAAACAAAACCAAGTACTCCTGTCACAATCGTTATGAGCAGCACAGGTAAAAGAGGTCCCGCCAATACCAATAATTGGCCCATGATCCGTAATCCGTGTCTACGCATATACAGTTCCTCCTTTTACAAACTGCTCTACCCGGTGTTGACTGAGATACATCTCCGCATAATGTCCCTGCTGGCTCAACAACTCATGATGCGTTCCCGATTCTGCCACCAAACCGTTTTGCAGCACATAGATACAATCAGATTGGACTACGTTTTCCAGTCTGTGAGAGATAAGAATCACTGTTTTTTGACCTGCCAGCGCATGTATAACCTCCATAATGCCTTCCTCACTTTCACTGTCAATGTTAGAGGTGGCCTCGTCAAAAATGTACACACGACTATCATGCAGCAATGCTCTGGCCAGTGCTAGCCGTTGGCGCTGTCCTCCTGACAGATTTGCTCCCTGCTCTTCCAGTTCTGCTTCCAGTCCTCCTTCTGAGAGGATAAAATCATACAGCTTCACTTGTCGCAAAGCTTCCAGCATGTGTTGCTCATCCGCGTGCTCATTGCCCATTTTTAAATTTGCTTCCACGGTGCCTTTAAAAATATAGCTGTTAAAACCGATCCAGGTCATGTGGTGCATGCGACTTTTTTCCGAAATATCGGTAAGCTCGGTTCCTCCAATCGTCAGACTTCCTCGATACCCCTCGTGATGCCCAACGATCAATCCGGCTACCGTACTTTTACCAGAGCCTGATTCCCCAACAATGGATACAAAGCTGCCCTGGGGAATATCCATGGATATATTTCGTAAGGTATCTCTTTCGTCATAGGCGAAACTCACCTGTTCCAGTCGAATATGTGTGGTTTTTATGCTTTTTTGTCCTTGTATAAGGTCCTCTGTGCTCAACATTTGAAATATTTTGTCGCTTGCTGCCATTCCGTTCATGGCGATATGAAAGTAAGACCCCAGAAGACGCAGAGGAATGAAAAATTCTGCCGACAGCAAAACAATGATAATTGCTCCTGCCAAGCCAATTCGTCCCGAAGAATATTCGCTTACCGCGACCAGTACACCCGCAGCGGCACCACCAAATGCGATAAGATCCATAATGGCCACGGAGTTAAGCTGCATAGTCAGCACTTTCATCGTCATTTTGCGAAAATCTTCAGCTGCTGTGTTCATTTCCTGATGTTTATCCTGGTCGGTTCCGTACATTTTGAGCGTTGTCAGACCTTGTACATTCTCCAAAAAGCTGTGGCCCAAATTGACGTAACTACCCCAATATTTCCGAAAAAGCTTTTTAGCCATCCTCATAATGACAATGATCGACACTGGAATTAAGGGAACGCAGATCAATAGTATAATGGCTGCTTTGAAGCTGACAAAAGAGAGGGTAATGAATAACGTTACGGGGGCAAGCAGACTGTAAAATAGCTGAGGCATATATCTACCGAAATAGGTTTCAAGCTGCTCTACCCCTTCTACAGCAACCTGAATAACCCCCGAGGTGGAGGTATGACCTGTATACGCGGGTCCTATCTTCAGCAATTTGCTGTAAATTTGCGAGCGCAGCGTTTTTTTAGCATTTACCGAAGCACGATAGGATAACATACTGGCTGCATAATTGCTCAGGCAGCGAACTGCAATAGCAGCAATAACAATGACCGTCATAGATAGAATCAGCTTGCGAGTCACTTGTCCTTCCCATGCCTGCTGCATAACAAAGGCCATAGACAACACAGCGGCTATACTCCCCAAAAGACCGATCCACTGCACAAGCACACCCCATACGATATATTTTCGAGAATGTTCCACTAGACCGAGCAGACGGCTGTCGACCATTTTAGACTTTTTTTTTGGAGTAGGTGCAGGTGAAGATGATGGCGTTATTTTTGCTGCAGCGTTTCTCACTGTTCCGATTCGGAATATAAAGTAATAATATTTAAAAAGGATGACCAAGACGATGAGCGTTTTGCCCCACACATTAGGGGTGAAAATAAAGCCTATAATCAACATCGTTGACGCTAAGCCCAATGTCGTGATTTTCGTAGACAGCTTCAACGACCTTGTTTGAACAAAACTCTCTAGATGCTTTTGGTACAGCGAGGTATTCGAAAACCACTGGTGAATCCTTTCGGACCCCCGCATAAAGAAAAAGGTCGCGAGCAGCAGAAACGGTGTAGTCGGTAGCAACGGTAGCACTACACCAATAACTCCAAGCGCCAAAAATAAAAACCCTAAGGTAATATAGATCGGTTTCACTATAATCCTCCCTAATAGTTATAATAGTAATGATTTCATTTTATAGATAATGATAATCATTATCAATATAAACAATTTAAGCAGGTTGTTATGTGATGTAAATCACGCATATAAAAATCCTCTTGAAGCACATCTCTACAGAACACGCTAGTGTTGATGTGGATGCTTTGTCTTCAAGAGGATTATCGAAATCTAATGTTAATAATTCGTTGTTTTATGAATTTATAATATCATATTGCTCCAATATCTGCCGATGTAACGGGTGGTCTGCGGTTATGGAAGTATAACGCGTCAGCGCCACACCCAGCCCTTCGTTGCGGATCACCTGCTGAAGCTCGACTGCCTCGGGGTCTTCCGTAATATCAAATTTACAGGCAGCAGCCATTCCTAACGCCAGATGATCCGTCGGAATGCCATACTCCTGCGCTTGGAGCGCGGGACGTACAAGACGGTCATTGGGAGACAGCTTGCGTAATGGTGAACGTCCGACCCGAGTAACATCGTCTATTAGATTAGGGTTGCGGAAGCGATCCAAAATTTTAGAGATGTACTTCCTATGCTCCTCTTGATCCAAACCAAAGCGCTTCACAAGTACCGCTCCCGTTTCCTCCAGTGACCCTTGTATCGAATCCACCACCTTGCTATCCTTCATGGCCTCCTGAATGGTAGCATAACCTGCGGTATAACCAAGATAGGCTGCCACGCAATGCCCCGTATTTACCGTGAATAGCTTTCGTTCAATGTAAGGCTCTAGATCCTGCACGTACAGGATACCTTCGATTTCTTCATGCTCAGGTGCCATTTGCGAACGATCCACCACCCACTCGTAAAAAGGCTCTACCTGCACATGTAACGGGTCCTCGTGTTGCTGGATCGGCACAATCCGGTCTACAGCAGCATTTGGAAAATACACCGCAGCCTCAGCCTTGGCACAGGTCGCCTCATCCAATAGCGCAAAAATATGCTCTTTCAGTTGCGCACTGCCTCCGATTGCATTTTCACAGGCAATCACATGCAGCGGCCTTGCTCCTCGCTCTATCCGCCGCTTGATGCCCTCCGCAATGCCTGCTGCAATGTGCTTGAGGATGCTGACACCTACTGCGGTCGTTACCAGATCAGCATGGTCTACCGCATCGGCTACAGCTGCTGTATCCTTGCCGTCAATTGCCGTCACATTCGTGACCAGCTCCGTATCCTTTGTATCATTGGCTAACTCTACGGTGTATTGTTTACGACGGCGTAACTCGGATACAAGGGTGTCGTTGACATCTGAAAAGGTAACCTCATAGCCTGCACGCGACAGAATTAATCCGATAAAGCCGCGACCGATATTTCCTGCTCCAAAGTGAACGGCTCTCATAGCTCCATCTCACTTTCGAACAGATCTATAATTTCCTGTGGGGTCACCGCGTTGCGAAGTTTATCCATGTTTTCTTCCTCCGCACACACCACAGCAATACTCGTCAAAATCTCCATATGATCGCCGCCTTGTGCTGCAATGCCGATTACCATGTATGCTTTTTCTTCCCCAAAATCTACGCCTTGCGGAAACTGAACGATGGAAATGCCTGTGGATTGAATAAGCGTCTTGGATTCCTTGGTGCCATGTGGAATAGCCAGCCCGTTCCCGATATAGGTGGACACGATCTCCTCGCGTTCCAGCATCTTGTCAATGTACTCACTTGAAATATGTCCTGCATCCAGCAGGATTTGTCCAGCCATACGAATCGCCTCATATTTGTCTTTGGCGGTTGCATTCATTTTTACTTTGTCTATCGTCATAATACTCACGGTAGGTTCCTCCCTGTCCCTAATTTACTGTGGAAAAATTCAGCTAGCTCACTCGATATATAATTGACAATATGATCCCTGCTACCGTGTTCCAGTAGCGTAACCATGTCTTCCTGCAAGAGTAATGCACTAATCTCGCTCAATACCTCCAAGCTTTCTCTCGGCAACTCACGAGGTCCCAACATGAGCAACACACATTCTACCTGTTCGCCTGTATCCGCCAACAGCGGCTCTGCCAGCTTATACAAGGTAAGCGAAGGCTTGCGAATATAGTGGCTACGCGTATGAACTAAAGCAATGGAGGTATCAGAGATCACCTGACTACCTTGGCGCTC
The DNA here is from genome assembly GCF_038592965.1 of Paenibacillus sp. FSL L8-0158. GTDB lineage: Bacteria > Bacillota > Bacilli > Paenibacillales > Paenibacillaceae > Paenibacillus > Paenibacillus polymyxa_D. Next base: position 4,313,388 of record NZ_CP151949.1, read on the forward strand.
TCTTTCCATGAGTTGTGCAGCAACCGCAGAAGGCTCTGTAACATTCCCCCGCCCCGCCTCCAACATGCATATAGCCTCTACGGTCGCCGCCATATCCATCCCCTGATTTTCCAGCGGATACACTTGAAATTGCTGTACAATGTGTACAATTTCCTCAAGACTCTTCCGCAGACCAGTAAGCCACTCCATGTCCTGACCAGGCTGAACGACCTGTTCCTGCTGATGGTCATTGGGATGATTGAGTGTAATACGCTGGATGAATTGACGCAGGCGATCACTCTCCTCCTGCGTCAGCAACGGACTGATCTTAAGATACCGATCCGGTTCAAGCGGTAGCTCTACTGTCGAAATGATCAGATCATAATCCTCCTTGGGAAGCCGGGCCGCCTCGTACCATGAAGCCCTATCCACAATTTTGATTTGTGGCAGCTCTTTGGCGAGCCTTGTTGCCAGAAGTCTGGATGATCCAATACCGCTCGTGCAGACTACGATGGCCCGCACCTCCCGCCGCAATTGTCGTAGTCGCTCCAGCGAAGCGCCGAAATGCATGACGAGAAATCCGATTTCTTCATCTGGCACTTTCATTTCTGTCATGTCCGCTGCAGCCTTTTTCACTGAGTCGAATAAGCTGCTGTAATCCTTGCGGATTTGCTGAAGGAGGGGATTACGAATCGACCTGCCTTCCTTCAAGCGTTTAAACACCGGGGCCATATGAGCAATCAGTCCTTCACGCAGAACGCGGTCCTCTTCCAATGGCGTACCTGTCTCTTCCTCCACACGACGAATCAACTCATGAACCGATTCCAACAGTACGAGATCATCCAGCGGCAGTAGCCGGGCGGAGTGATCCTCGGCATCACGTAACAGCAGCCTGAGATAAGATCGTTCTGGCTCTGGAAATTCAATATCCAGCGCCTCTGACAACTCCGTGCATATGCGTTCCACCATAGCTGTGCGAAGCATGATATTTTCATCTGAATCTGTTTTTAAATAGGAGAGAAGAGGATCCATAACATACCCGAGTCGTAGACGTGCGAGCGAAAGGCAAATTTGAATCAGCAGCTCCATATATTTGCTTTCCACCATGTTTTCCAGCCATTTTTCATCGGACTGCCAGAGAGCCTTTTCCACGATCAGCAGGTTCCCTCTTCCAATCATCTCCAGCAACTTGTCGGAGACACGGGTCACAGAACGAACCTCTCCCTGGCTGGAAAACAGATCGGATTCATCCAAATGTTCGAGGGCCAGCTCGGAAATCGCCCGTCTTTTGTCTATCTCCCGTCCGGTAATTTCGACACCGTATCCCCGTCTGCGGACAAGAACGAGCCCTCGATCTCCGATCCAGTCTTGTAATTCGTCCAGATCATGACTGACCGTAGTTACCGTGACTTTCAGATCTGAAGCCAGCGCCAGCAGCTTGATCGGCTCCCGTGTATCCAGCAGCATGCAGAGAACCACGATCTTTCTCTCCTCAGCCGAATATTCGTCTGGATTCGTATGCAGCAATTGCTTTCGCAGGCATACAAGCTGAGCTGGGTCTGCATCTATACAGATACCAATCCCTGACTTTTTCTCCAGCTTCACCTCATGAGCTGCCAGCCAATGCTCGACTGCGCCCAGTTCCCGATGAACCGTCCTTGTGCTGACATTGATCTTCGTGGCAATTTCCCCGGCTGTAACCTCTTTGGACTGCTCCAGAAGATATTCCACAATGTCACGTTGTCGTTTCGTAATATTCATAAGCGCATACCGTTCCTTCCCAAGCTCATCCCTCCAGCAGGAGACGTACACTGCATACAGTCCGCCTGACTATGACGGGGATTAAGAATCGGATTTCAGACGTTCAACCAGCGCTTCGTATTCAGGACTCTTCAGAAAATTGTCAATGGAAATGTGCTCAGCATTCGGGGCTACTGTTTTAGCCCGGTCTGTCAACGTTTTTTGCGTAATGACAATATCCGCATCCTGTGGAATTTCACTGATTGCCGTATTCGTAACTGTCACGCCTACACCCGCCTGCTTCATTTTTTTGCGTAAAATCGAGGCGCCCATAGCGCTTGAACCCATACCTGCATCACAGGAAAAGACAATCTTGTTCACTTCGGATTTATCCTTGAATGTTCGATCTGCGACAATCTCGGCAGCACGATCAGACTCGTCGTTATCATCCATTACATTGGCGTTAGCACTGGCACTCTTGCTTTGATTTTTCATATCTTTCAGGCGAGATGCAGCTTCCTCCAGCCCCTCTTCTTGTTGCTTACCAGTCTTGAGTAATACTGCAGCAACAGCAAAGGATACGACCGCAGCAGCGATCACCCCGCTCAGCATTGGCAAATATCCACCTTTTGGCGTCATTAGAAAATAGGCGATGATACTGCCCGGTGAAGGAGCAGCAACTAGTCCGGCACCTGTCAACATGAAACAGAAGGTTCCCACAACACCCCCAGCTATAGCTGCAAGAATCAGAATCGGCTTCATCAAAATATAAGGGAAATAAATTTCATGAATCCCGCCGAAAAAATGAATGATGACTGCGCCAGGAGCTGACGACTTCGCAGAGCCTTTACCGAACAGACAGTAGGCCAGCAAAATACCGAGGCCCGGCCCAGGGTTGGATTCCAGCATGAACAGTACGGATTTGCCTGTTCTTGCAGCTTCCTCCAACGCAATCGGACTCAATACTCCGTGATTCAGCGCGTTGTTTAAAAATAATACTTTTCCGGGCTCAATAATGAGGTTGACAAGCGGCAATAGCCCTGCGTTCACGAGGAACTGTACCCCTGCCGACAACACTTGACTGATCATTTGTACAACTGGGCCGATCGCCACATGGGCAAGTAGTGCTAGAATGGCACCGATAATCCCGGCCGAAAAATTATTGACCAACATTTCAAAGCCTGATCTGACTTTGCCTTCAATGGCCTTGTCGAACTTCTTCAATATCCACGCAGCCAGCGGACCAGCTACCATCGCGCCCAGGAACATCGGGATATCGGCTCCTACTATGACACCCATCGTCATAATGGCACCGATCACACCTCCACGCTGTCCGTGAATCATCGTGCCCCCTGTATAACCGATCAGAAGCGGCAACAAATAATTTTTCATCGGGTCAACCAACTGTGCAAAACCCTCGTTCGGGAACCATCCGGTCGGAATAAAGAGTGCCGTAATCAACCCCCACGCAATAAAGGCTCCCATATTGGGCATAACCATACCGCTAAGAAAACGGCCAAAACGCTGTACGGCGACACGAGTGCCTCCTTTTGAACTTGGCTTTGCGTCCAATGTACTCATATTCAAATCCTCCTTGTAGGTAAGCATCACTACCTTTTCTTAAAATTCATACTAAATGACAGCGCTATCTTCATCAACGAAATGAAAACGTACTTTCGTCATGAACGTTGATGACAACATTTAAATTTAAATTATCCGGGAAGGTATTATACCTGCATAATTCTTCTTAATATGACCTGTAGCTATAGAAATTAGTCGAAAAACCGTGCTGGATTATGTATGATTCTTATATGGGGATAACTCTCTACATCAGAATAAAACACGTAATTACGTTTGCAAAAAAAGACAAAAAAATAGCCGCTACGTCAAATCATAGCGACCATTTTATACAAAAATCGAGCAAACTAACGATGCTCATATTCAATTAAAAATCAATATAAAATTCCGAATAACACGCTATTATTTCATGCTGCATTGCTCCATTTATTACTCCGAAATCAACTGCTCATACTGATCCGCAGACAGTAGCTTGCCCAATGCTTCCTCCACTTCATTATCCATCTCTACTTCGATCATCCAGCCTTTGTCATAAGGAGATTCATTCACTAGCTCAGGCGTACTTTCCAGCACTTCATTCACTTTTAATATGGTTCCCGTCACCGGAGCAAAAAGGTCGGATACCGTCTTCACCGATTCAATCGTACCGATCTCCGCTCCCTGCTCAATCGTTACTCCCACCTCAGGTAATTCTACAAAAACAATATCACCCAGTTGATGCTGTGCAAAGTCTGTAATACCAATCCGCACCGTTCTATTCTCTGTCCGCTGAACCCACTCATGTTCGTCTGTATACCAAAGTTGCTGCTTCACTTCACCCATTCTGTTCCCCTCACTTCCATATGAATAAAATCGCTTTTGCTCACCTGTATTAGACAGGTTAAGATTATGACAACAAGAACACTCATGTCAATAATACTAACAAAAATACTTCATATCACCTCAAGTAGCATACTACATAAAAATATGTTAGCTTATAACAAACGCTTACATATCCTATTTATATATTAAATGTTTTTTTTATTGTTTTTGATGACATTTTTATTGACATTTTGAATAAATTTGCGTATTAATGGTTTATAGCAAATACTTTGGGAAACACCCCGACAACTGCAAACGCGGATGAACGCAGAGGGAGAGACTGCCAAAAAGATTCGCATAGCTGTTGCCGCTTGTGAGACAGTTGTGCACGCGAATCGGATCAAGTTGTTATCTGCAAAGCCAGGTAATATACCGCAGATCCCGAAGGTAGCGCCGAAGGAGTAAACCTGCATTGCAGGTGAATCTCTCAGGCAAAAGGACCTCTGCCGGACGCATCTCTGGAGAGCATTCGCTATTGGAGCGGATCACCCAAGAGGAAACCCGGTACATACCGGGGTAACTTTCTGGTATCAAGGACAGAGCTGAAAAAAGAGTATAGACTGCTGTCTATACGTTTTTTTCGGCCTGTCTTTTTTGTTTAGCCGATCACACCGGATAGGAGTGGAAACATGACTAATTTGCGAAAAACACCGCTATATTCATCCTACGGGACGCATTCTGGGGTTCGATGTATTGACTTTGGCGGCTGGGAGCTCCCCGTTCAGTTTAGCGGCATTCAAAAGGAGCATGAGGCCGTCCGGCAACGTGCGGGTTTATTCGATGTATCGCATATGGGTGAGTTTTTGGTTGAAGGCAATGAGGCCGAGGCTTTTCTACAAAGGGTGACCACGAATGATGTCAGCCAGTTGGAACCAGGTCAGGCACAATATTCACTCCTGTGTTACCCCGATGGAGGTGTAGTAGACGACCTGCTTGTTTACTGCAAAGGACCGGAGCGCTACATGCTCGTTGTGAACGCCTCTAACATTGATAAGGATTGGGATTGGTTACTTCGTCATGTGCCTGCATCCGTTCACATGGAGAATGTGTCTGATGCGATAGCATTGCTGGCATTGCAAGGACCGGAAGCAGCACGTATTGCCGCAGCCGTGACAGATGCAGATATTACGAATCTGGCATCTTTCCGCTTTCATGAGAATGTGCCATTGTTCGGAGCAAAAGCACTCGTCTCACGAACCGGATATACGGGCGAAGACGGTTTTGAATTTTATGTACCTGCTGCGGAAGCACCCGCCGTATGGGAGGGTTTGCTTCGTTCCGGTGAGTCGTATGGGCTGATTCCCGCTGGACTTGGTGCCCGGGATACACTACGCTTTGAGGCTCGGTTGCCGCTGTACGGACAGGAGTTATCTGCCACGATTTCACCACTCGAAGCCGGTCTGGGTTTCTTCGTCAAGCTGAATAAAGGAGATTTTATCGGTAGAGAAGCACTGCAACGTCAGAAAGAACAAGGGATTCCTCGCAAATTGATCGGGCTGGAAATGATGGATCGCGGCATCCCACGCGCCCATTATCCAGTATTCGCAGAAGGACAACACATCGGTGAGGTCACTACGGGGACTCAGTCGCCCACCTTGAAACGTAATCTGGGCCTCGCCTTGGTGGACAGTCGTTTTAGCACCCTCTCCACACCGTTGGAGGTTGAGATTCGTGGCAAACGCCTGCGTGCCGAGGTGGTGGCAGCACCCTTTTATAAGCGCCCACGCTGATCTTAAACTCTTTTCATTTCTATAAAGCAAACATGTAAGATATGAACCTCCGGGTTTTTCATCTCATACTTTTTTTATTAGCTCATTTACGGATTTATAATTTTGCTTTTCGAAAGGAGCCGGAACCTATGAAGCAGCATCGTTATCTCCCTATGACTGAACAGGATCAAACCGAAATGCTGCGTGTGGTCGGTGTATCATCCATTGATGACTTATTCAGTGACATTCCAGAGGCCATTCGATATCAAGGGGAACTCCCTCTTTCTTCTCGACTCGATGAGAAAGCCTTAACCCGCCACTTGGCCGAGCTGGCCGGACACAATGCCAATACAGACACACATGCCAGCTTCCTTGGCGCAGGAATTTATGATCATCATATTCCGTCGGTCATCCAGCACATCACTTCACGCACAGAATTCTACACAGCCTACACCCCCTATCAGCCGGAAGTAAGCCAAGGCGAGCTACAAGCCATTTTCGAGTTTCAGTCGTATATTTGCGAATTGACGGGCATGGCTGTAGCTAATGCCAGCATGTACGACGGAGCGACTGCACTGGCGGAAGCGGGCTCACTGTCCGCCGCAGCTACCCGCCGTAAACAGCTTATCGTATCAAGGTCCGTCCATCCAGAGGCACGTCAGGTATTGGCTTCCTATGCACGCGGATTGGATTTGGACATCGTGGAGATCGACTGTTCGGACGGCGTAACGGATGCTGATGCGTTAGCGGCGGCCGTATCGGAACAGACCGCGGCTGTTTTAGTCCAAAGCCCCAACTTTTTCGGAGCCGTGGAAAAACTGAAGCCGATGGCTGACCTCATCCATGCACACAAAGGTCTTTTGGTCGTCAGTGCCAACCCACTGGCACTTGGCTTGCTAGAGACACCCGGCAAACAGGGCGCGGATATTGTGGTAGGAGACGCGCAGCCACTTGGCATCTCCTCTTCTCTCGGCGGTCCGACCTGTGGATACTTTGCCGTTTCTCAGGCACATATGCGCCGTATCCCCGGCCGTATTGTGGGTCAGACCACTGATCGCAATGGTAAACGCGGTTTCGTGCTGACCTTGCAAGCGCGGGAACAGCATATCCGCCGCGAAAAGGCCACCTCTAACATTTGTTCCAATCAGGCGTTGCTAGCTTTATCTGCATCTGTATACTTGTCTGTCATGGGTAGACAGGGGATCAAGGAAGTAGCCGAGCTAAATTTGCATAAAAGCCGGTATGCTTTAGAGCAATTGCAGAGCTTGAAGGGCGTAACTGCCTCGTTTAACACACCGACCTTTAACGAGTTTGCCCTTAGACTGCCTGAGGGTACAGATATTAGCAGACTCCAGGCCGAGCTGCTAGCTGCTGGATTTATCGCTGGCTACGATTTGGGCCAGGACTATAATGAACTTGCTGGTCACATGTTGATTGCCGTGACGGAGCAAAGAACCAAAGAAGAGATTGACCAATTTGTACACACCTTGGGGGGATTGCTATGACACACACCGGACAGGATCAGAAACAAGGGCTGTTGAAGGAACACGATCAAGCGCTCATTTTTGAATTGAGCCGTCCGGGTCGCATCGCCTATTCCCTTCCCGAGTGCGACGTTCCCCGTCGCCCGGTGGCAGAGCTTTTGCCAGACTATGCGCTGCGCAGCGAACCTGCGGCATTACCCGAGGTATACGAAGTAGACGTTATTCGGCATTATACCGCCTTGTCCCGGCGCAATTTTGGCGTGGACAACGGATTTTATCCGCTCGGCTCCTGTACGATGAAATACAATCCGAAGGTGAATGAGGATGTCGCCCGATATACAGGCTTCGCCAAAATCCATCCATATCAGCCCGAGGAGAGCATCCAGGGTGCCATGGAACTGCTGCATACGCTCCAAAAAGATTTGGCTGCGCTAACCGGCATGGATGCCGTCACGCTTCAGCCCGCCGCGGGCGCCCACGGCGAATGGACCGGGCTGATGATGATTCGCTCATACCACGAAGCACGTGGTGAGCGACGTACCAAGGTGCTCGTGCCGGATTCGTCGCACGGAACGAACCCCGCCAGTGCAACCGTCGCGGGCTTCGAAACAGTAACCCTTCCCTCCACCCCTGAGGGGCTGGTGGATCTGGATGCGCTACGTCAAGCCGTAGGCAACGACACCGCTGCACTCATGCTGACCAATCCGAACACACTTGGGCTGTTTGAGAAGCAAATCACTGACATTGCTGCCATCGTGCATGACGCGGGGGGTCTACTCTACTATGACGGAGCGAACTCCAACGCCATCATGGGGATTACCCGTCCTGGAGATATGGGCTTCGATGTAGTGCATCTCAATTTGCACAAAACGATGAGTACCCCGCACGGTGGCGGTGGCCCCGGCGCTGGGCCTGTCGGCGTAAAGCAGCGGCTCATCCCTTATTTGCCCAAGCCGCTTGTCGTACTGGATCCACAGGGGGTGTACCACTGGGACCGGGAACAGGGAGATTCTATTGGACGGGTTAAAGCCTTTTACGGCAACTTCGGTATTCTCGTTCGTGCCTATGCCTATATCCGTAGCTACGGTCCTGATGGCTTAAAGCGTGTATCGGAATGCGCTGTGCTTAATGCCAATTACATGATGCATCGGCTCGCTCCACATTTTGACCTGCCCTATCCTGGACATTGCAAACACGAATTCGTAATGTCGGGGCGAGGCTTGAAAAAATTTGGAGTGCGCACGCTTGATGTAGCCAAACGGCTGCTTGATTTCGGCTACCATCCGCCTACAATTTATTTCCCGCTGAATGTAGAGGAGTGCATTATGATCGAGCCCACGGAAACGGAAAGTAAGGAAACACTTGATGCTTTTGTCGACACTATGATTCATATTGCGCGGGAAGCAGAAGAGAACCCTGAGCTGGTGCTCAATGCACCCTATACTACTCCAGTCACACGATTGGACGAAACTACCGCAGCCCGCAAACCTGTACTGAATTGCTCATGCAGTTAAAACAAATTCTACTTAAAGCATGCAAAAAAGCCGGTATCTAAATAGATACCGGCTGCTGTATGTACACAGCAATTTTTTTGTTGGAAAAAGATATAACCTTTGAACTGTAATACCCTTCCTTAGCCTTCGATGCTTTGAACCAATTCAACAACCTGTTCTGCTGTTTGCATGTCCAGAGCTTTTGTAGCCAGTTTTTCCATATCCGCACGGGACAACTTGGAAATTTGACTACGTGCTGGCAGAATGGAAGTTGCGCTCATACTGAACTCATCAAGTCCCAGACCCAGCAGCAACGGAATTGCTGTTGTATCTCCTGCCATTTCGCCACACATACCAACCCAACGTCCTTCACGGTGAGCGGCATCAATAACCATTTTCACCAGACGCAGAATGGATGGATTGTATGGTTGATACAGGTAAGAAACCCGCTCGTTCATGCGATCCGCTGCCATTGTGTATTGAATCAGATCGTTTGTACCGATACTGAAGAAATCTACTTCTTTTGCGAATTGGTCAGCCAATACCGCTGTAGAAGGAATTTCTACCATGATGCCCAGCTGAATTTCTTCAGATACGGATACACCCTCGGCTACCAACTTTTCCTTTTCTTCCAACAAAACAGCTTTAGCTTCACGGAATTCGTTCAGCGTAGCAATCATTGGGAACATGATGCGCAGGTTACCATGCACACTCGCACGCAACAAAGCACGCAATTGAGTACGGAAAATATCCTCGCGATCCAGACACAGACGAATAGCACGGAATCCGAGGAACGGATTCATTTCTTTCGGCAGGTCCAGATAAGGAAGTTCTTTGTCGCCACCGATGTCCAAAGTGCGGACTACAACCGGTTTACCTTCCATTCTTTCCAGAACGGTTTTGTACGCCGTATACTGTACTTCTTCGGATGGAAGCTTATCGCGACCCATGTACAAGAACTCTGTACGGTACAAGCCAACGCCTTCACCACCGTTGTCCAGAACACCAGCTACATCATTAGGCGTACCAATATTGGCTGCCAGTTCGACATGGACACCATCGACAGAAACCGTAGCTTCGCCGCGCAGCTTACGCCACTCTTCGCGTTGCTTGTCGTATGCCACTTGTTTAGCACGGTATTCTGCAACAATCTCTTCGGTAGGGTTCACGAATACGTGACCATCCAAACCATCAACGATAATCAAATCACCGCTTTTAGCTTGAGACAATATATTTTTCGTTCCCACAACTGCAGGAATTTCAAGTGAGCGAGCCATAATAGCTGAATGCGAAGTACGTCCGCCGATGTTCGTTGCAAAACCTTTAACAAATTCACGGTTCAGCTGAGCTGTGTCGGAAGGTGTCAAATCTTCTGCAAGCACAATCGTTTCTTCGGCAATTTCTGCAGGACTAACAAAATGAACACCAAGCAGGTGATTCAGGATCCGCTTGGTTACATCACGCATGTCCGATGCGCGTTCTTGCAAATAAGCACTTTTCATGTTTTCAAACATGGAAATGAACTGTGTAGCTACTTCATTCAAAGCATAGTCAGCATTAAGCTGCTCGTCTCTGATTTTAGCTTTAACCGGATCGATCAATTCAGGATCATTCAGGATGAGCAGGTGAGATGCAAAAATTTCTGCTTTTTTCTCTCCCAGCTCCTTAAGCGTTTTCTCCTTAATCGATTCCAATTCGGTTTGAGATTGTGCCAAAGCCGCATCCAATCTTGCGATTTCAGCTTCAACATCACCAACCGCGCGTCTCTCTACAGCGTAATTCGGATGCTCCAAGATAAACGCCCGGGCAATGGCTATGCCTGCCGAAGCGGCAATCCCGGAAATTTTAAGCATGAACTTCGCCCAGCCCTTCGTTGACGATTACATTTTCAAGAGCTTTCAGTGCTTCGGCAGCTTCAGCGCCTTCGCAGATAATGTTAATAGTATCGCCTTGTTCCAGACCCAGAGACAATACACCCAGAATGGATTTCAAAGTTACTTTTTTACCGTTAGCTTCGGCAAAAGATTCAGCACCGCTGAATTTGTTAGCTGTATTTACCAGCGCAGTTGCAGGACGTGCATGGATACCGTCTTCATCCGTAATTCTAAAAGTTGTTTGCATAATTTGTTCCTCCCACTTTCCTAAAGATAATATTTGTTTACACGCAGTATACCGAATAATTGATCAGACGGTCTAAGCCGCCTAATCAACTAATCCGAAACACATAGAGTTTATTTTATCGTAATTATACCATCTTCGCCAGCCTTCAATACTCCAGTTTTATTTAAAGTTACCGAAGAACCTTCAGGAAGGTTGGTAAAAATGACAGGTGAGATGATGGATTTAGCGTTTGCCTTCACGTATTCCAGGTCTACTTTCATAATAGGCTGGCCGGCTGACACAAGATCGCCTTCGTTCACCAAAACGTCAAATCCTTGACCTTTAAGTTTCACTGTATTCACCCCGATATGAACAAGCACTTCTTTACCGCCATCGGATTGAATACCAACCGCATGCTTGCTTGGGAATACATTGAATACTTTTCCGTAAACAGGGGACACAATCGTTCCATCATTTGGCACGACCGCAAAGCCGTCACCTGTCATACGTTCTGCAAATACCGGATCGGGAACCGTCGAGATATCAACCAATTCGCCGTTAACAGGCATTACAATATCTTCTGCAATAATGGTTTGTTGTTCTTCTCCAGCTTCCTTTTCCTCTTGTGGAGCAGGTTGCGCCGGAGTTGGTGCAGGTGTACGACCAGCCATGATATCAGCCATTTGAGTTTTAATGGTGTCGGAACGTGTACCGAAAATTGCCTGTACGTTGTTACCGACTTCAAGGACACCCGATGCGCCAAGTTGTTTCAGACGAGCTTTGTCAACGTTCGATTTCTCATTAACCTCGATCCGAAGACGTGTGATACAAGCATCCAGATGCTTGATATTCGATGAACCACCGAAAGCTGCCAAAATGTTGTGTGGAAGCTCGTCACTACTACCGACTGCTGCACCATCCACATTTTCTGTAGCTTCTTCACGTCCTGGTGTTTTCAAGTTGAATTTCCGTATGATGAACCGGAATCCGAAGTAGTAAATCACTGCCAAAATCAGACCGACGATGATTACATACCACCAAGGCGTACGGGTTGGAATAATCCCGAAAATCAGGAAGTCAATAAATCCGCCTGAGAAGGTCATACCGATTTTGACATGTAAAATTTGCATGGTCATAAATGACAGACCTGCGAATATACAGTGTACTGCAAACAACAGTGGAGCTACGAACAGGAAGGAAAATTCCAGTGGCTCCGTAATACCTGTCAAGAACGAAGTCAATGCTGCTGAACCCATAATACCTGCTACATATTTTTTGTGTTCTGGTCTTGCTTCATGGTACATCGCAAGCGCTGCTGCTGGCAAACCGAACATCATGAATGGGAATTTACCCACTTGGAACGTACTTGCTGTCAAAGCCACTCCGTCGCGAAGCTGGCTGAAGAAGATCTGCTGGTCACCGTGAACGGTTTGACCTGCTTTGTTAACATATTCACCAAACTCAAACCAAAACGGTGAATACCAGATGTGATGCAAACCAAATGGAATCAGCGCGCGTTCGATAACCCCAAACAGGAACGCCGACAAAGTCGGGTTGGAATACACCATAAAGTGAGATACTGCGTTAAGTCCTTGTTGAACTGGAGGCCAGATCAGAACCAATGCTAGTCCGACAATCAGTGAGGATACCGCCGTTGCAATTGGAACGAAACGCTTACCCGCGAAAAAGCCCAGATACGAAGGAAGCTCAATTTTGAAAAAGCGGTTGTACATGGCTGCGGCCAGTATACCGATGATTATCCCGCCGAACACCCCGGTTTGAAGCGTTGGAATTCCCAACACGTTCGCATAACCCGGTATTTTTTGAGCAATCAGACCAGGTGTGACACCCACGGCTGTACCCAGAGTAATGTTCATAACGAGGTAACCGATGATGGCAGCCAAACCTGCTACACCTTCACCGCCCGCCAGACCGACGGCTACGCCGACTGCGAACAACAATGCCAGATTATCAAAAACGATTTGTCCGGCATTCATCATGATCGTCGCTACTGATTGAACCCAGCCCGCATTTAATGCCGGAATGTACTGGAGAAAATCAGGATTGACCAGCATGTTACCGATACCCAATAAAAGCCCCGCAGCTGGCAAAATCGCTACAGGAAGCATTAATGCTTTACCGACACGCTGTAAAACGCCGAAAAGCTTTTTAAACATACCTTCCACATCCTTCTCTGAAATTTAGAACAGAGGCAAAACAACAAAAAAGGCATGAGCCGATTTAAGTATGTTTGAAAACAACCTTGGGATATAGCTTACCCCAGTAGGCTGTAAACAATCATAACTTAAAACAACTCATGCCTGATCGAATCAGTAACACGTTAAATGTTTAGTTGTTGTCTTCCTCATTGCAAAATTGATTATAGCACCCCACTAAATGCGAGGCAATACTTTTTTATTCCGGTTTTATCACTTTTTGTTGCTCCCCCTGCTCTTTGCGTTGGGACAACCGCTGCAGATGCATTGTCAAATAACTAACCTCAGCCGGATAAACAGGTTTACGTAGCCTTTTCTCCATAATCTTCGTCAGTTTCCAGGACAGCATATACATTTCCGGATATTCTTCATTCAAAAGCTTGTCCAATCGATAAATCTCCTGCACAATCTCTCCCCGGCGCACACGTTCAATCGCAAACCTCAGATGAGTCAGCAGTCGAGAATAATCAAGGGATTGAAGAGGAATTCGATAATCCAGTGTCGTCTCGACAACCTGAACCATATCAGCAATCAGACGAGAATCTTTCCTAACCTCGGAAATATGCTGGTTTGTCATGGCGCTATAAATGTGCAGGGCCACGAACCCGATTTCATCTTCTCCCAGATCTACATTCATCTTATCCCTGATCAAAGCAACAGCCTGCTCAGCCATCTTGTATTCCTGAGGATATATTTCCCTAGTCTCATACAAAAACGGATTATGAATCGTAATTCCCTGTTTATGACGGTTGATGGAAAAAGCGATATGGTCAGTTAAAGCAATCAGAATATGCTCATTTAGAGGCTTCTTTGCTTGAAGCTGAACAAGATGAAGCACCTCACCGATGACCTCGATGAGCTTTTCATCCAGCTCAGGAAGCAACCGTTTGTATTGCTCCTGTTCTTCATGGCTTTTTAATATAAATAATTTTTCAACTGAATCCAACGGCATAAGATCGCCGGGTCTGCGATTGAAACCGATTCCTTTTCCAATCACGACAACCTCATCATGCTCGGGGTGCATTCCTATAATCACATTGTTATTCAGCGCTTTGGCCACTTTTAGGCTGCTCACATCCGCACCTCTTTTATCAGAACCTTGATCCTAAGAATTATAGCATGAAGCTCAGAGGAATCCACGTTAAAGTACCAAATATTCGGCTAAAGGTCAATAAAAAGAAAACGCTTTTCATCACATTGCCGGAAAATGCTGTGATGAAAAGCGGTCTTTTGGTTAGGGATAGAAGCTCCCAAAGACTTATCGTTATTCTTTATCTGTTAGTGCTGCCTCGACCGAGGTTGGAAAAGGCTGCATATTTGCTTCACCGGAGGACGACACGGAATGAAGGCCTTTTTTCCCAGTGGTCAGCCCCTTGATTAACTGCTCCACATCAATACCAGATACACTCTTCAGCATCTCGGGCGCCGTAGCCATCAGTTCGGTGACATAATTGCTGACACGCGCTGCTCCTTCTCCCTTTCCCGTATCAACTACGGTGAGTTTATCAATGGACGCAATTGGTTCAGCAATACGTCCAGCCAGATCAGGCAGCATTTTTACGATAATATCGAGCACGGCAGCCTCTCCAAACTTCTGGAACGCCTCCGCCAGTTTTTCCTTGGCCTCCGCTTCTGCAAGTCCACGCAAACGGATGACATCTGCGTCTGCCGTACCTTTGGCGCGTTCGGCATCCGCTTCTGCTTGCCCGTTTAGACGTTTTTGTTCAGCTGACGCTTTAGCCTGTGTCTCAATCGAGTATTGCAGCGATTCAGCCTCACGCATTTTACGCGATTTATCTGCTTCCGCCGCTTGTTCGACCGCATACCGATCGGCTTCTGCCTTCTTTTTCACTTCCGCATCATATTGCTTTTCACGTACCTGTATTTCCTTGGATTGAAGATCAATTTCCCGTTCTTTGCGCACCAGCTCGACCTTCATCTGCTCCTCGACGGCAGTCTGCTTGGCACGGGCCTCCTGGATGTGATAAGCCTGATCGGCTTCTGCCTTCGCTGTATCCTGTTCTTTTTTAAACGAAGCCACTTTCAGTTCTTTCTCCTTGGCTGCCTCGGCAATGTTGGTATCTCGCAGCAGTTCGGCCTTCTGGCCTTCCTGTTCCGCACGCGCCTTCTGAATCCGGGCATCCCGCACAGCTTCGGCTTCCGCAATCTCAGCATCCCGTTTCACAGCGGCAATTCTCGGCTTACCAAGCGCATCCAGATATCCGTGCTTATCACGCACATCTTTGATGGTGAATGAAACGATTTGCAAGCCCATTTTTTTCAGATCGCGAGCAGCCACGCCTTGCACTTCCTGTGCAAACCGATCCCGATTACGATAAACTTCTTCCACTGTCATCGAGCCGAGAATTGCGCGTAAATGCCCTTCCAGCACTTCCTGAGCCTCTCCCCTAAGAGCCTCCAGTGGCTTCCCGATGAACTGCTCGGCTGCTGTAGCCACATCCTCAATAGAACTGCCGACCTTGATGATCGCCACACCATCCGCAATCACGGGAACTCCTTGTTCCGTATACACTTCGGGTGTGGTTACGTCCAGTTTATGGGACAACAGAGAGATGAATTCGGACTGCTGGAAAATAGGCCAAATGAAAGCCCCACCGCCGCGTACAATTTTAATTTTACGTCCAGAGTCATCCTCGGAAATATTTTTATTTCCCAGAAAGGAACCCGTCACGATCATCCCTTCATCCGGCCCTACCGTTTTGTAACGGGCCCAAAAAGCGATCCCTAATATAACGATAACGATGACAACAATCCCAGGGACCAACACAATATCTTGCAAATTTGACACTCCCGATCACGCTCCCTTCAAGTTAAGCGAATGCGCCGTCTAGGTGTCCAGGTACGCTACGCGGACGACGCCCTCTGCGACCTCAACCACGACGATACGGGTTCCCGCAGCAAGCGGTTTGTGATCAAAGCTCGATGCTGTATGTATGGTGTTGCCTGCACCCAAGCGGATCATAACCTCCCCGTAACCAACCTCAGGTACAGGAATGGTGACCTCACCAATCCGGCCAGTCAGCTCACGCATGGAGAAGCCGCTGGATACCTCCGAATTCGCCATGGGTTTGATAAACGCAAAGAACACGAGTATTCCGATGACAAACGAAATCCCTAAAGCAAGCACGACGACCCAGCCCATGCTTAGCCCGGTATACTTTGTCAGCAGTACTCCAGCTCCGCCAAAAGCGGTCATGGCTCCAAGTAAAACGACAGGTCTGAACCAATCGAGGCCCGGCAGCTCCAATGCACCATCCAGCCAACCACCGAGTACATCCCCAATCAGCACACTGACTACGGTAAAGATAGCTCCCCCTGCCAATAACCACCAAAATATGGTTTCCATGCGACTCCTCCTTCCATGTACCTTTTCAGTCTGGTTTCCAGTCTATAACTATGTTTACGTATTCAACCTTAAAAAGTTTCAAAATTTTCCTCCAATCTCCCAATCAAACCCAAAAAAGCACGTTCGTACGTCTAATGACGCACAAACGTGCTTAAATTGATACAAATGTCGGTTTACAGAGATGCTTTGTAAATTTCGACTACATCTTCACGATTGAGCTTGTTAAAGCCACCAAACGATCCGAATTTCACAGCTTTATCAGCCATTACATCGATTTGGGACGCATCAATATCGTAATCAGCCAGACGGCTTGGTGCACCAATCGAGTTCCAGAAATCACGCAACGCCTGAATACCTTCCAGTGCCACTTCTTCATCACTCTTGCCTTCTGGGTTTACATGGAATACATTGACGGCCAGTTGTTTGAAGCGTTCAGGCTTCACATGCAGATTGTGTTTCATCCAGTTCGGGAACAGAATAGCCAGTCCTCCACCATGTGGAATATCATAAACAGCAGACACAGCATGTTCGATATTGTGAGTAGCCCAGTCACCTGTCAGCCCCATGTTCAGGAAGCCGTTCAGGGCCATCGTACCACAATACATAATCGTTTCACGCAGCTCGTAATTTTCCAGATCATTGACCAAACCTGGAGCCGCATCCATGACCGTACGCAAAATCGTTTCGCACCAGCCAAGTTGGACCGGAGTATTGGATTCCAGATGGAAATAATGCTCCAGCGTATGTGACATCATATCTACGATTCCGTAAACCGTTTGATTTTGCGGCAGAGAGTATGTGTTCACCGGATCAAGAATAGAAAACGCAGGGAACGCAAATACGCTGCCCCAGCCCAATTTTTCCTGTGTTTTTTCATTTGTAATAACAGAACCCGCATTCATTTCAGAACCGGTAGCTGCCATAGTTAAAACCGTACCTAATGGCAATGCTGCCTTTGGCGCCGCTTTACGCTCTGCAAAATCCCACATGTCGCCATCATATTTTGCACCAACAGCAATGGCTTTGGAACAATCCAGCACACTACCGCCGCCTACAGCCAGAACGAGGTCGATTTGATGTGTTTTACACAATTCCACGCCTTTATGTACTGTAGATAAGCGAGGATTCGGTTCCACACCAGCCAGTTCCGTTACCTCTGCACCGATTTCACCAAGCAAACTTATTACATTATCATACAAGCCGCTGCGCTTAATGCTGCCGCCGCCATATACAAGCAGTACACGTTTACCATATTTAGGAACTTCACGCTTGAGAGCCTCCAATTGTCCTTTACCGAAGATCAATTGTGTAGGATTATAAAATTCGAATGCTTTCATCGCAAACGCTCGCCTCCAATAGTTCTAAAGTTTAATATTAAGAAACTACTCTATTATAACCTTTTCGGTTACAGGAAACAAATCTGCTTTATTTTCAGAAAAAAACCACACTCCTTGAGGAGCATGGTTCCATGTCATATCTTGGGAGGGTTCTCGTAATGTATTATGTGCTTCGCAAGCGATTTTATTCTCCCAAAGTATATCCCAATTGTTTCATAAAACGACCAAAGGCCTGCTGACCGGACGGATTCCGTTTATATACTCCTGCATGCTCTAAAATTTCACTGAATTTCAGTCCAACCTCATTTTGTATGGTACGAACAGCCGTCTCCTTGTCAGGCAAACGACCGAACCGGGTGTTTAACTGGTAAATCCAGTCTGCATGCTTAAACAGCGGATGTCCTTCTTGCTGTACAGCCACAGCCAGTTTGTCATCCCCACACAAAATATCTGCAATTCCATCCAGTTCATCCTTGAGCCGCCCCGGTAATATGGCAAGTCCCATAACTTCGATCAGACCGATATTTTCCTTCTTGATGTGATGCATCTCGCGGTGAGGATGGAAAATACCTTCCGGGTACTCTTCACTCGTTCGGTTGTTGCGCAGTAC
Organism: Paenibacillus sp. FSL L8-0158; assembly: GCF_038592965.1. Classification (GTDB taxonomy): domain Bacteria; phylum Bacillota; class Bacilli; order Paenibacillales; family Paenibacillaceae; genus Paenibacillus; species Paenibacillus polymyxa_D. The sequence continues at coordinate 4,331,862 of NZ_CP151949.1, forward strand.
GAGATCCATCTGATACCTGCCTTCGGAATCACGGCGCACAATCGGCGTCACAGTATTATGCGGAATCGTTTCCCCCTCCTGCTCTGTATGAGAGAGAATAGCAGCTACAGGATCACTATAAGCTTTCCAGGCTTCAAAAGCAGCATTTCCCGCTTCCAACAGCGCCTCGGCATCTGTTGACGTAAAACGGATGACCGACATCGGCCAATTTACAATCCCTGCTGTAACCTGCGGGAATGCTTCATTATGGTATACGCCGTCCACACCCGCTTTTTCAATTGGGAATGTATGACGACCACCCTGAAAATGATCATGGGTCAAGATCGATCCGCCGACAATCGGCAGATCCGCATTGGAACCAATAAAATAATGCGGAAACGCTTTCGTAAAGGCCAGCAAACGGCGCAATGTATCCTTCGTAAGCTTCATTGGTACATGATCATGATGGAACACAATGCAATGCTCGTTGTAATACACATAGGGTGAGTATTGAAAAAACCACGGTTCCCCATTCAATTCCACCGGAATGATACGCAAATTTTGACGGGACGGATGATTTACTCTCCCTGCATATCCGACGTTTTCACGGCACAATTGACACTTGGGATAAACAGGCGGCGGCAAAAGCTTCGCCATCGCAATTTCCTTAGGACTTTTTTCTGGCTTAGACAAATTAATCGTGATTTCCATATCTCCGTAAGATGTCGACTGATTCCAGTACACATTGCTGGCAACCCGATCCATTCGGATGTAGTTCGAATCGATGGATAATTGATAAAAAGCATCTGTCGCCGCCTCTATGCCACGTTCAGTCTCCGTTTGATGAAAATCACGGATAACTTCAGACGGTCTTGCCATCAGCAATCCCATAATTTTGGAATCCAGCAAATCACGATACGTATCTGTGTTTTCAGGGATAAGGCCTATGGCAAAACCATAATCTATCAATACATTAAGCACAGGCTGGAGGGCTTCAGGGGCCATAATGCCCCCTACATCCCTACCTGAATAAGGCTCGGAAAAACCAAACTGATCCAATAACAGATTACGGCTATAATCTGTATCTTGCGGACCGATCAAACCCCTGTTTTGTGCGAATGCAACCAGTTGCTCCACCGCATATAGAGCCGATTGCTGTACAGTTTCATCGATGTCATGGGCCAGAGGCCGGGAATGTTCCCGGCCTTGGCCTTTATCTGCAGATTGGCGCTCGCTCATATGTCATCGTCTCCCGTCTATTCGTCGCCGTAGCCGTGAGGGTGCGACTGATGCCATCCCCATGCTCCGCTAATAATATCCTCTAGTTGGGTACGTGCTGGACTCCAGCCCAACACCGAACGAGCCTTGTCAGAAGATGCAACCAATATCGCTGGATCGCCTGCGCGGCGAGGTTCTGTCACAACTGGAATCTCGAGCCCGGTGACCTTGCGTGCTGTCTCAATTACTTCTTTCACAGAGAAGCCCTGTCCGTTGCCCAGATTGAACACGTTGCTGTCATTGCCTTCGCGCAAATAATTTACTGCACGCACATGAGCATCCGCCAGATCACTTACGTGAATGTAATCCCGAACACATGTGCCGTCAGGTGTCGCATAATCCTCACCAAACACAGCGATGTGTGGACGCTGTTTCAAGGCTGTCTGAAGCACCAATGGGATCAGATGACTTTCTGGTCGGTGATCTTCACCGATCTTGCCGCTCTCATGCGCACCAGCCGCATTAAAATACCGTAAAGACACATATTTGATGCCTAAAACTTTATCAAACCACGACATCATGCGCTCCATCATCAGCTTTGTTTCACCATACACGTTGGTTGGTTCTGTACGGTCACCCTCTTCAATCGGCACCTTTTCCGGTTCGCCGTAGGTAGCCGCAGTAGAGGAAAATACAATTCGGCGCACTCCGGCATCTTTCATCGCCTCCAACAAGCTCAGCGTGCCAAATACATTATTGTCGTAATATTTACCAGGATTTTGCATACTTTCTCCAACCAGCGAGTTGGCTGCAAAATGGATTACTGCATCGATACTATTTTCAGAGAACAGTTTGGACAGTAATTCTTTATCCCTCAAATCCCCTTCATACAACTTGCCCCCAAGCAACGCTGCTTTGTGCCCGGTTTGCAAATTATCCAGCACCACAACTTCTTCTCCCAGATCCAACAATTCTGCTACGGTATGTGAACCGATATATCCAGCTCCACCTGTTACTAAAATGGCCATGTTATTCGTCCTCCTTCAGTTCTTTAACTCCGTCTCCTGCCTTGCATACATAAAAGCTGGCTTCCAGCCCTGTGCGGGTCTGATAAGCTTCGCCGACTTCCTTCACAAAACGTTCCACATCGTCCTCATGAACCAATGAAACCGTACAACCTCCAAATCCAGCTCCCGTCATACGAGCACCCAACGTGCCAGGAATGCGTCGTGCTTCTTCAACCATGACGTCCAGCTCCGTGCAGCTGACCTCATACAAATCGCGTAATGAATCATGAGAAGCATTCATTAAATGACCAAAAGCTGCAAGTTCATTCGCCGCGAGAGCATCGACAGAGGCCAATACACGAGCGTTTTCCTCCACCACATGCTGTGCCCGCCGACGCACTGTTTCGTCCGTGATGTGATGCTGAAGCTCTACGAAACGCTTCTCATCCAGCTGAGCGAGGTATTCCAGTGACGGCTCCTGCTGCTGCAAAATGGACAGTGCTTCGGCACATTGACTACGACGCTCGTTATAGGCCGAGTCCACCAAACCGCGACGCTTATTTGTATTGCCGATCACCAACTTATAATCTCCCGTACGGAATGGAACTTTGCGGTAATCCAACGTATCGCACATCAGTAGAATTGCATGATCAGCTGCTCCGTTCGCTACAGCGAACTGGTCCATAATGCCGCAATTGACACCAACGTAATTGTTTTCTGCTCGCTGGGACAACAAAGCGATTTCGACCGTATCTGTTTTCTGTTTTTCGATAGTGAGGAACGCGTATCCTGTAACAACCTCAATGGAGGCTGAAGAGGATAATCCAGCACCGTTCGGTATTTCTCCGTGATAGAGCAGGTCATATCCGTTAGACGGATAAACTCCCTTATCAGCTAGCTCTACCAGCACACCCACCGGATAGTCCACCCACTCATCCGTTTTGTTTTTACCTATTTCTCCGCGGGAGATAGATACTTCATACGACAGGTTTGTCGAAGCAAAATGAATTTCATCATCATTACGCGCACGAAGGATCAGCGTCGTTCCAAATTCCAGCGCAGCCGGGAGTACATAACCACCGTTATAGTCGATATGCTCTCCAATCAGATTGACACGTCCAGGTGCATGAAATATCCGCAGTTCATTGCTGCTTTCACCATATTTTTCAATAAAATGTTTCTTTAATTCAGTAGAGTTCATATCCGCATCCACCTCGTATACCTTTTAGTAAAGGCCCCCTGATTTCCCTGTAGCATCTTAATCAGGTTGACATCTCTTATAATTTCAGTATAAATGAAAGCGTCACACAATGTAATGCATCCATGTGTTTAAGCTATGGATAAATGTGACTTGGATATGTACAATGTAAGTATACCGCATCCGCTAAACTATTCACAAATGCAGGAAGGATGACCCTATTTTGCAAGCGCATTCATATAGTTATGCTGTCGCCTCTAATCCAGTGTTTTATGAAAATAGCCCACTGCATGTGCTTTTTGCAGGAGAGAGCCAAACCAAATCCGGTCATGCCGTAGGGCCGAAAATCTATGATTACTATCTGCTACACTTTGTAGAATCGGGCAAAGGCATCTTCCGAACGGAACATCACACATATCAGCTTGAAGAAAACGATTTTTTCCTTATCCATCCTGGTCAGCTGGTGAGCTATACCTCTGATGAAGAGGAACCGTGGCGTTATCGTTGGTCTGCGTTTACTGGACACCATACTGAGCAGGTGGTTCAAGAGGCAGGACTGCGTGTTCACCAGCCTGTCTTCCATGCTTCCGATCAAAGTCCAATTCCCGGTTATTTGGAGCAAATGCAATTGGCCTTTTATAGCAGAAAAACTAGTTCTCATCTATCAGCCTTAGGCTATTTGCATCTGATTATGGGGGAAGCAGGCAATTACCTGAGCGACTGGACTGATCCGTCCGGGGCAGATTCGCAAATTCAACGTACAGTCAAGCAGATGGTGCAATATATGTCCACTCAGTACGCACATCCCGTTTCCATTGAGCAAATGTCTGAAGGACTTGGCTATAATCGTGCGTATTTGTCACGGATATTCAAAAAGGAAACGGGCATCTCCCCCGTCACCTATCTGCTTAAGCTAAGAATTGACAAATCACGTCAACTGCTGCGTGAGCGTCCTGAACTATCGGTAGAGCAAGTGGCCGCTTCGGTCGGACTAACCGATGCCTTATATTTCTCACGTCAATTCAAGCGTTTCTGTGGTCAGTCTCCAACCGAGTACCGGAGCAAGGTTAAGCAGTACCCACAGTCGTGAAGCAGACTTAAACAGCCCGCATCCTTCAAACGGATGCGGGCTGTTAATTATATATTGTATAAGAGAATGCGAAATTAGGCCGATGAATACAATATAACTTTCACCTTAGGCTATGCCGCCATTCTATCAGTTCCCGGCATTCAGAATCGAATCAATCCGATCCAGTTCCTCCTGAGAAAAGTCCAGATTGGATAAGGTAGCAACATTTTCTTCAATTTGGCTTACACGGCTTGCCCCAATCAAGACAGAGGTCAGACGTTCGCCGCGCAGAGCCCAGGCCAGCGAGAATTGAGCCAAACTTTGTCCCCGTGCAGCAGCCATCTGATTCAGGGCGCGTACCTTGCGAAGTGTCTCTGGCGTCACATGATTCTCATTCAGGAAAACCGATGTACTCGCTGCACGTGAATCCTCAGGAATTCCGTTCAAATATTTATTGGTCAGCAATCCCTGCGCCAGCGGGCAAAAGGCAATGCTGCCTACCCCGTTTTCGTCCAGTACATCTTGTAATCCGCTTTCAATCCAGCGGTCGAGCAAGGAATATTTCGGCTGATGAATCAGAAGCGGTGTTCCCAGCTCCTTCAGAATACGAGCTGCTTCCGCTGTTTGCTCCGCACTATAATTGGACACACCCACATACAGCGCCTTGCCAGAACGTACGATATGATCCAGTGCTCCCATCGTTTCTTCCAGCGGCGTATCAGGATCAAATCGGTGAGAGTAGAATATATCGACATAGTCCAGCCCCATCCGCTTCAGGCTCTGATCCAGACTAGATATCATATACTTGCGAGATCCCCAGTCTCCATAAGGCCCTGCCCACATATTGTAGCCCGCTTTGGTGGAGATAACCAACTCATCCCGGTACGGTTTCATATCACTGGCTAAAACTTGTCCAAAAAATTCCTCAGCTGATCCCGCAGGAGGGCCATAGTTATTAGCTAAATCAAAATGCGTAATTCCCAGATCAAAGGAGCGGGTAATCATGCTACGGCCATTCTCCGCGTTGTTAATCCCGCCAAAATTGTGCCACAAGCCTAGCGAAATAGCGGGCAGTTTTAGACCTGATCTCCCTGTACGGTTATATTTCATACTTTCATAACGATCTTCGCCAGCTAAATAAACCATGCTATCCCAGCCTCTCTCGAAACATTGTAATGTCCATCACAACATCATCATAGCGCTTTTATCCAGGCGTTGACAAGAAAACGATTACAGACCTAATTGATGAGCAAGTTTTTCCATAACTTTACCGATTGGATCAGTGATCAAAAGATCCGCCTTATGATCATACGAGGTGGGATCTGTATTCAGCAGCACCGTATGTTTACCACGAAAATAAGTAATCAAGCCCGCAGCAGGATGTACTGTCAGCGACGTTCCTCCAATTAACAGCAGATCAGCCTGCGAAATAGCCTGAACGGATTGAATGAGGGTATCCTGATTCAGCTCTTCCTCATATAAAACGACATCCGGTTTAATAATTCCCCCATCTATCGGACATTTGGGTACAACTTCAGAGCTGTTCATCACTTCATCTAGACTGTAGAAGCGTCCGCATTCCATACAGTGGTTGCGATGCACCGAACCATGAAGTTCTAGTACATTCACACTACCTGCAGCCTGATGTAATCCGTCAATATTTTGTGTCACAACCGCTTTAAGACGGCCTTGCTTTTCCAATAACGCGAGGAAATGATGGCAACCGTTCGGCTCCGCATCGGGATGCAGCATTTTACTGCGATAGAAGTCGAAGAACACTTCAGGATGCTTCACAAAAAATGAACGGCTTAGCATAACCTCAGGGGAATAAGGCAATTTCTCCTCACTTTGATACAGGCCTGCTGCCGAACGAAAATCCGGAATACCGCTTTCTGTCGATGTGCCTGCTCCGCCGAAAAAAACAATATTCTGCGATTGCTGTATCCATTCTGCCAACGTATTCACTTTCATACCCTACGCACCTCCAGCTCTTCATAACCACGAATAACCTTATCCGCATCCAGCAAATGACCAGAACGTTCTGCTTCTGGCGCAAATCCAATAGCGAGCCGCACTCCGGCACGCTTGCCCATCTGCATATCTCCATTGCTGTCTCCGATGACTACCACGTCCGCCGGCGACAATCCTAGTAACGCGCAGGCCTTTTCAGCCATTTCCGGGTCAGGCTTACCGTATGTAACCCTATCATGTCCGATAATCTCGTCAAAATAGGATGTCAGCCCCATCCACTCCAAATGCTCATGTGCCGCCTCTGTACTGTCAGAGGTCACAACCGCCAGCTTCAGCCCGGCATGGCGACTTTGCTCAAGCAACGTCCGCAACCCTGGAAATACCTTCACTGCCCGATGTCGCCGAATATCAGCCATCGCCGTTTTATTAAAGTCGCGGACAAGTCGCACAGCCTCATTCCACGGTACACCAGCAGTATAAAGCTGCCAAGCCAGTACCCCCGTACTTTCGTCCACGGTCCCCATGGCCAGCGGGCCAGAAGGATCGTAACCGATCACACGCCCCTCCTGATCGTGAACAGTACCTAGAACGGTACCTTTTTCCACCGTAAAACCGGCACCCGCCACGGTAAGATGCTGCTCCATCATATCCAGTATAGAACGAGCCCAAGGGCCCCACAACTGAATAAAATCCAGCAACGTTCCATCTTTATCTAATAAAATACCACGGCATGGGTACCGCTCCCCCTGCACGATCAGCTCAGACATGCAGCACACCTCCTTTACTGATTCTTAGGAGCCACATCCACACTCTCCTTCATCCAGTCCTGTAAAGCCGTTACCGTCTGATTCCATTGCTCGACAGCGCTAATTTTCGCAGGATTATCCCCTTTTTGGGCACCATAACTGCCGAATTGGGCATGATTCCCCCCTTCAACTGTAAAATACAGCGTGTTGGCTGGTAAATAAGTTCTACCACTTTGGACATTTTCCATCTGGACGACTCCATCATCACTTCCCAGTAGAGAAATAACGGGCAGATTTTTATCCTTTAAATTTCCTTTGTTATCCGGGTAGGAGGCAAGGAAAAATACACCTTTGACCTGATCAGAATGTGCAGCTGCATATCGGGCCGCCATCACACCACCTAACGAATGGCCTCCAATAACAAACGCTTCTTTCGGATATGCCTTTAGCACTTCATTCGCTAGATCCGGGGAGATCAACGCAAGGTTGAGTGGCATTTTTGCTATAATCACATGATGACCCTTTTCCGCCAGGCGGCGTGCCAAAGGCGCGTAACTTTCGGGCTTCACCAACGCCCCTGGATACAAAATGACTCCAGCTCCGCTTCTTTTTACAGGCTCAAAACCAACCCAATGTTCTTGTTCATTTACTTTCACAGCATCCGCTACTTCGGCTAATGCAGCCGTCGCCGTCTCGTCAGGCTGATAAGGCGTAAATATCTTCCATGCTCCCCATCCTGCGACCAGCACGATGACAATCAGGATGCCTAAGAGAATTTTCCATATTTTCCGAGGACCGCGTGTCCCATATGAATTGTATGATCTTCTTGTTCTTCTTCTCATTGTAAAAGTTCCTTTCGCCTTTCGTTCCTCGTAATTCGTAATTCGTAATTTGAATATAAAATGTGCCGCTGTATTCTCAGCGTAACTATAGCCTTGTTAGGGTAACATCGTTGCACATACAGGGTCAAATCAGCATACATTTCCAGGTATTAGCCCGTCTTTATCCGGTGTTCAAGCTTTCGCCACATAATAAGGTTATGACAACGCTTACTATTGTGAATAAAATCACAATGATAAAGTCCAGAGTATCGTACCTTGTTCCTTGTAAAGAATTAATTTTTAAATAGTCTATTCGGCAGAAGCCGCTCGGAGGGAAACACATGACGACAAGCCATGATGTACAAGGGGAAAGCTTCTTTCTCAATTTGCGATTTCTGTTGATCATATGCGTATTTGCAGGGAATGCTCTGGAGCCTCTAGTCGGTTCACTTCATATTGCTCAACAATGGTTCAGCTGGATATTCATGTTTCATATGCCGTTGTTTGTACTCGTTACAGGCTACTTTGCCCAAACATCTTTGACCGGATCTGCAGGCCGAAAAGTTCTGCTTCAGATCGGTATGCAATATCTTATTTTTCAATCACTCTATTCGATCTTGGATGTTGCGCTCTTCCACGTTCCCCATATCCATCATTCGTTCTTTGCTCCTTATTTGCTACTCTGGTTCCTTGCCAGCCATATCTGTTGGAGACTGCTGATGCTGTCTTTTCAGAAAATACCACCTGTCCTCCAATTGGGTATATCCGTGCTGCTGGGTATCCTCGTCGGGTATCTCCCTGTGGATGGTATATGGCTGAGCGTATGCAGAACCTTTGTTTATTTGCCTTACTTTGTAGCAGGTTATCATTTGAATTATGCGGACGTTCGGCGGTTCTTCACAGCTCCAGTCCGCATAATCGCTGGCGTTATATCTCTTCTGCTTATGGTACTGGCGGGTACGTCGTATTTCGGCATCCCGGCAGGCTGGCTGTATGGCAACATGACTTACGGTGAATTGGGCTATACCGAATGGTACGCAGGAATTTACCGCATCGGCATTTATGGAGTTCAATGGATAGCATCCATGGCGTTCCTAAGCTTTGTTCCAGCTGTCACAGGCCGTATAACCGAGATGGGAAGACGGACACTATATGTCTTTTTACTGCATGGCTTGATCGTCCGTACCGTCGTTGCGAAGGGAGTCTACGAATATATAGACACTCCAGTGGAAGTCATGTTGATTGTACTGTGTGCTGCTGGTCTGTGCTGTATGTTGACCATGCCTTGGGTTCGAACTGCAACACGACCTCTGATTGAGCCACAGGTAGAGTGGATGCTAAAGCCAGCTCCTTATCCCTTTAGACGGTCCGCGTAATTTTTTTATCCATATTTTATTTAACATTGAACACGCCACAACCCACCTACAGACCAACATGTAAGCGAGTCTACCCCCTCTTTACTCCACTTGGAGCCTGTTTCATACAGGCGTGACGTGGTAAGTAATGGATGCGCGCAACAAAAAACAACTTTTTTATTAAGGAGTGATTTGTAATGGCACGTAATCAAAATCAGGGGAAAATGAGTCGCGAAGAGGCAGGTCGTATGGGTGGAGAAGCTACTTCCAAGAAGCACAATAAGGAATTTTATCAGGAGATTGGTAAAAAAGGCGGGGAAGCAACCGCAAACTCTCACGATAAAGAATTTTATCAGGAAATCGGCAAAAAGGGCGGCGATGCTACAGCTGAGTCGCATGACAAAAATTTCTACAGAGACATCGGTCGTAAAGGTGGAAGAAATTAAGGTGTAATGTCCTCTTCCGCCCTCCTTTAACATAAAAACAAGCTTGAGCCCATCTGCTTATTGCGGTATGGGCTCTTTCATATTTTCCCTGATACACAAACCTATCAGTATATATATTTCTAATAGATTCAAATTAAAACCTCTTCTAAATGCAATATATAGAGAAATAAAACTGCTCATGTCTATATATTGTTGATTACAGAACACTTCTTGTATTTTTTCAATATCTTCATATATGTAGAAAAAAGCTCACATCTATGATAGACTCTTTAGAAAACATCTGCGCTATCACGGCGTCCATTGAACGCCATACTATTTTTATACTTTGGGGGGAAACCAGCATCATGACAGCTAAGACGAAAATGCGTTCCGATATGATTAAAAAAGGCTTTGATCGCGCTCCTCACCGCAGCTTGCTGCGCGCAGCGGGTGTCAAGGAAGAAGATTTTGACAAACCGTTTATTGCGGTATGTAACTCGTATATTGATATCGTACCGGGCCACGTCCATTTGCAGGAGTTTGGCAAAATTGTCAAGCAAGCCATTCGTGACGCAGGCGGTGTACCTTTTGAGTTTAACACCATTGGTGTAGATGACGGCATTGCCATGGGCCACATCGGTATGCGTTATTCTCTGCCAAGTCGCGAAATTATAGCTGACTCTCTGGAAACTGTCGTGTCCGCTCACTGGTTTGACGGCATGGTTTGTATTCCTAACTGTGATAAAATTACCCCTGGTATGATGATGGGCGCATTGCGCGTTAACATTCCAACTATTTTCGTCAGCGGCGGTCCTATGAAAGCTGGTAAAGACAAGAACGGACGCTCTATTTCCCTGACCTCCGTCTTCGAAGGCGTAGGTGCATATCAGGCTGGTAAAATCGACGATCAAAGCTTGCTTGAATTAGAACAATATGGCTGTCCGACATGTGGCTCCTGTTCAGGGATGTTCACAGCGAATTCCATGAACTGTCTCGCAGAAGCAATGGGTCTGGCTATGCCGGGTAACGGCACCATTCTCGCAGTAGCAGAAGAACGTAAAGAATTCGTTAAACAATCTGCACGCCAATTGATGGAATTGATTAAGCTGGATCTTAAACCACGTGATATCGTAACTAAAGAAGCTATTGATAATGCATTTGCATTGGATATGGCAATGGGCGGTTCCACAAATACAGTATTGCATACATTGGCACTTGCCCATGAAGCAGAAGTTGACTACCCTATCGAACGTATTAATGAAGTCGCAAACCGCGTACCTCATTTGTCCAAATTGGCACCTGCTTCCGACTATCATATTGAGGATGTTCATAATGCAGGCGGCGTAAGCGCAGTGCTGAATGAATTGTTGAAGAAACCGGGCGCACTGCATGGAGACTGTATAACTGTAACCGGAAAAACCATTCGTGAAAACGTAGAGGGACAGGAAATTCTGGATACTAACGTCATCCACAAACTGGACAATCCTTATTCCGAACGTGGCGGTCTGGCTGTATTATTCGGTAATCTGGCACCGCAAGGTTCCATCATCAAAGTCGGTGCAGTTGATCCTTCGGTTGGTGGTTATCACAAAGGTCCTGCAATCTGCTTTGATTCACAGGAAGATGCACTGGCAGGTATCGCCAACGGTAAAATTAATGAAGGACACGTGGTTGTTATCCGTTATGAAGGTCCAAAAGGCGGACCTGGTATGCCTGAAATGCTCGCTCCAACTTCACAAATCGTGGGTATGGGACTTGGTGCCAAGGTGGGCCTGATTACTGACGGACGCTTCTCAGGTGCTTCCCGTGGTATCTCCATCGGTCATATTTCCCCCGAAGCTGCAGAAGGCGGACCTATCGCTTTTGTTGAGGACGGCGATATCATCGAGCTGGACTTGAACAATCGTAAGATTGAGCTCCAGATTACGGACGAAGAATTCGAACGTCGTCGCGCCAACTGGAAAGGCTTTGAGCCGAAGGTGAAAACAGGTTACCTGGCGCGTTATTCCAAGCTTGTGACGAACGCAAGTAACGGCGGAATTATGAAAATCTAAATGCTTTGCTAAGACAGGACACTTTATGAACAGCTAAAAATCCTCTCGATCCCTAACAAAGGATCGAGAGGATTTTTTATTTGGTCATTGGGGTTAGTCTATTCAGTCATTTCGCTGTTGAGTGTATGGACATCATATCTGTGAGCTGTTTGCTCAAGAGCTTCGTCTGAGCGGTGTGAGCCTCCCTGATGGAAACGGTCAAACAAGGTATCCATTGGCATCACAATCAGTTTCGGTACCATTACATCTTTTTTTTCACTCAATTGCTCTGAACCCGAAGGATGGATAACACGAAATAACAGCTTTAAATATACAGTGGACACATGCTTAAACAGTCCTTTGGGAAGCTCCCGAACTTGAAATCCCAACTTCTCTGGACCCCGATGAATCATACTTACTGCATAGATCGCCTTTACATCCTTCATTTCAGAATCATGTACAATGCGTTGGGTCAGATCAGGAAGTTGTTTTTTTACAATCCGAATTAATTGAATAGCTAGATGTACCATCGACTTTGCCGTCGAACCCAATTGGAACAACTTTTTATTATCAAAATGAAGCTCGATTACCGGGTCCCCTTTTTTTAGCCACCTGCTATTCTCCATATTTACATTTGGCCCATGATAGATACGACGACGATAATAAAAGATTGTATCCTCCTGACTTACGGGACGAAGACGAAACAAAACATGAAATAGACGCTCATACTGAAGCCATCCAAATACCAGCGTTCTTTTATACCAACCCGTACTGGACATCTCTGAGGTGGTAGGTTGATTGACAGACTGACGGCAAAACAATGTATCCACCCGCACGCTACGTAATTGTCGTTCTTGGGCGACCCTCAGTAGATTCTCTAGTGCGATTAGCATATTCTGGGGCGCTTCCACGTCTGCCCCCAAAGTCGTACCACAGTCATGGAGCAGCATCACCTCGCCACCCCTTAGCTTTTTGAGCATTCTCTCCGCCAATTGTTTCGCTCCAATGCTTGCCTTCCAGTCCCCAAACATGGAGGACCATAATACGATTCGACGACCATTGGTGTTGGAAATATCAAAAAAGTTCACTATCCCCCAAGGTGGGCGATAAAAGGTCGTTCCCTCACCAGTTACTCGACGAATGACTGACTCTGTCTGGGCAATTTGTCTTCTGACAGTAACAGGCCGCATAAGCCAATTCGATTTGTGCACATAATTATGAATACCGATTAGATGACCTTCATCATGCATGCGTTTCAGAAGCTCAGGGTGTTTTTCTGCATTTATCCCAACAACAAAAAAAGTAGCCTTGGCATCAAAACGCTTCAGTAAATCAAGCAGCTGTGATGTATACACTGGATCAGGGCCATCATCAAAGGTGAGCGCATATTCATGCTCACTTTTGCCGCGCCTGAACACCCGGAAACCAAATATACGACTAACCAGCGCCGGAATAAAAGCATAAAAAGTTGAAATGTAAAACATCCATAACAGCAAAGTCTGCACGTTTTATCCCCACTTTTCTATTCTGAACTCCCCCAAGCAGGCTTCCTGAGGAAAACTCACTTACTTATATGTTATCACAATGACGTAAATATGCCGAGATTTCGCTATTGCATATGGTCAGCATTGAGGTCCAATTTAGTGTACAATAAATAAAAATCTAAAAGGAGTCGTTGTATACATATGCTTCCATTGTACAAAAAATATTGGCGTACCGTTTTTGATATCGGTTTGATCGTATTAACCGTGTATTTAATTATGTTCGTATCCAGCAAACTGTATCAACTAGCCGCACCTGTGTTTCTTTCGTTCGTCGTGTTCTGGTGTATTGAACCTGCTGCCCGTTATTTTCATCGGAAAGGAATGAAAAAGCCTTTTGCCTCCGCACTCTCCGTATTGCTATTTATCATCCTTTTACTTGCTATTTTTTTCGGATTGGGTCTGATTCTGGTTACGCAATTTACGAAAGTCGCGCAAAACCTCCCACAGTATACTCAGATTATCCAAGCGGAATTCACGCGGTATCTTCATCTTTCTCAAGATAAAATCGCTGCTTTACCTCCGGGTGTTACCGAACGTGTGAATGAATATTTTGCGACTGCCACCACCATTGCTACGAAATGGGCACAGCTAGGCTTATCCTTTTTCATACAGTTCCTCAGTTCTTTCACTGTTTTTATGGGCAACTTTGCCATTGCAATCATTTTAGCGTTCTTTTTAAGTATGGAAATTAATCTTTGGAAGGGCATTGCCCGTAGTAAAACACCCAAGACACTAAAAACGGCTTACCTTTTTCTAAAAAATCACGTACTTAAAGCCATCTCCGCATTCCTCAAGGCTCAAGCTTTACTGGTAGGGATTACCTTTGTTCTCGTATTTATAGGTTTACTCATTTTGCAAGTGGATAATGCCCTCTCATTGGCGCTCGTGGCAGCTTTGTTTGATATCCTGCCCTTGTTGGGTGTACCTGTTATTTTTATTCCGTGGGCAGTGTATCTGTTCATCACAGGCAATACCGGCCTGGCAGTAGGCCTGCTTATTGTCATGGCTGTCACGGTTATCGTCCGCCAGCTGGCGGAGCCAAAAATCACTGGTAATTCCATCGGTGTTTCATCTGCCTATCTGATGCTTTCCTTTGCCATTATATCGTTATCTATCTTTGGACTGGCCGGATTAATCCTGTCTCCCATTCTTATCATTTTGCTCAAGGAATTGTGGCAGCAAGGCTATCTGCAAAAATGGATTCGGTTTCCGACAGAGGAATTTGACGAGCCTCCGTTTATCGTTAAAATTCAGGAGGAGGATCGTGAAGCTACTCGTGGTACTCAAGAGGATTGAGCTAACAGATCCATCACTTGACCAAACAGTGCTGTAGCTTGATTTGTAGAATGTGTTGAAACATTTTGCACAAGGACGGCGACCGCATAACGAGGCCGCTCTATCGGACCATAACCTATAAACCACTGGTGATTTATAGGGTGACCGTTCTTTAAAGCTTGGGCCGTACCCGATTTGCCAGCCAGATTCCATGATTTATTACGCAAGGAGGCACCTGTCCCCTGTGTCACAACCTTTTCCATTGCTTCAAGAAGCGTGCGAGCCGTCGCTGTGTGAATCGAGCGGCTGCCCTCGGGTGAAGGTGCAGCATGAGCAGGTAGTTCCAGTAAGGTGCTACCGTCTGCGTAGCTGATACGTTTGACGAGACGTGGTGCATGTACTTGACCATCGTGAAGCAAGGTGACGATGAGATTGGCAGCTTGGAGAGGCGTCACCAGCACATCGCGCTGACCGATAGCTGTCTGTACACGTACGCCCGGATCAAAAGCGTTCGTATGGGAGCCGAATACGGCTCCCTTTTCTTCATGATCCAGCGGTCTGAATTGAGGTAGCCCTGCAAGATTTTGCTCCTGCCAGCCCACAGTTCGGCTCAACCCCAGTGCAGAAGCTGTGGCCTGAATTTGCTCAGGAGTAAGCCGTTCGCCAAGATGAGCGAACACACTATTACAGGATACGGCAAGCCCTTCCTCCAGGTTCAGGGTACCGTGTCCTTCTTTTTTCCAGCAAGCCAAACCGTACTTGCCATAAGTTCCATGACAATGGAATTGTTCCTGTGGTTGGACAACACCTGATTCAAGTGCAGCAGCAGCCGTAACCAGCTTAAAAATGGAACCGGGCGTTATCGCCTTGAGGGCACGATTAGCCCAGTCTGTTTTCTGCTGCGGATCAACATGTCCGGGATTATAAAAAGGGCGAGACACCATCGCCAGTACGTCCGCGTTGCCTGCATCGAGCACTACCACCGCCCCTTCTGCCAAATGACTAGATTCCGTCAGCTTTTCAATCTGTTCCTGTATAGGTAGATCAATTGTAGTCTGCACTTGTAAAGGATAGTGACCATTGGATGGAGCACTGACACGCAGCGGTACATGAGTCAATGGACGACGCTGTGCATCTACAAACCGGGAGACGAACGTTTCACCGACGCCGCTCAGCAGCGGCTCCAGCGTTCTTTCCAGCCCGGCGGCCCCCATCGGCATTTCACTCGCTCGGTCGGCACGTTCATACAAAAAGCCAAGCCATTGCCTGCCATTGGGCAAATCCCTGTAACGTTTCGCATAAGGTACAAGCTCAATAAGCGAAGGGGCTAACTTCAGCAGCTTGCCTGCTTCATGCGGATTGATTTGTACGGGCTCTCCGCGCCCATCTCGCCATATGAGCGGGGATTGTAGCTCTTTCCATCGTGTCAGTAGTTGCTTCTTACTTGTACGCAGTAGCTCGGCCAGTTCTTCGCCATGTAAAGCCGCTTTGCCATCTACATCGGGAAAAAGTACTGGCGTCCATACTACTCCGCCAGTCAAGGGTCGCCCATGCCGGTCCGTAAACTGTCCACGTCCAGAGTCGATAGAAATGCCCTCCTGTCGCTGACGTGCTGACATTTCCTTAAGCGAATGCCCCCCATAAACGGACATATGAATGCCCGCTGTCCCCTGAAGCCAAGCCAGTCGGAATAATAAAACCAGCAGTAGTGCCATCACCCCCAAGGCCATATATGCAATTCGACGTTTTCGAATGAAACTGCTACCACGCCTCGGCACACCTATCCCTCTTTCATCTTTTTTCCAGTAGTATGTCCTGTAGTTGAAAAAGAAACCCACTCAACTTTTAACGTGAATGGGTTTCCGAATTTATTTGTATCTTGTGATGTCTGCTTCTGGGCTCCAATCTAAAATCTCGTCTAACGAATAAAAAACCGTAATGAGATTTTTAAGCACATCCACTAATAAAAAGTACAAAACCACGGAGATCAGTGACAACCCTGATTCCCATGGTTTTGTTATATCTACACCGTAAACCGCGAAAGCTGTTCCTTCAAGTTCACTGATACTCCTTCCAGCTTATCCGACAAACCTACCAGTTGATTACCAATATTGGCCTGTTCAGTGCTGAGCGAAGCGACTTCCTGTGAAGTGGCCGAGGATTGCTCAGCTACCGCGCTTACATTGGTCATTGCCTCGGACAATGTGGTCTGCGATTCACTCAGATGATGAATGGAGGCGGTGACCGTTCCCAACCGAAGCGCGAACTCTCCCATTTGCTGCTGCACCGATTGGAAAATGTCCGTTGTTTCCTGCACGGCTCCCATCTGCTCCCGGAACAGCGGGTACACCTCAGATAATGCCTGTACCGTTTCATTCATCTCGTTGACAATGTTATTAGTAATACCCGTAGCTGTGCGAATAGCTTGACGTGATTGTTCAGCCAACTGCCGAACCTCATTTGCTACCACCATAAAACCACGCCCAGCCGTCCCCGCTCGTGCTGCTTCAATTGTCGCATTCAGTGATAGAATATTCGTTTGTTTAGCAATATCCTGTAATACGTCCAGCACCTTAAAGACATCGGAAGTTGTCTTCTTCAGTTCATCTACTTTGCCTACCAAAGCATGCGTAGTTTCTTCCGTAACCTTAGTCTTGCTCAATAGATTTTTCAGTTGAACTGTCCCTTGCTCACTGGATTGTTCAACTTCTTGTGCGACCAGACTCATTTCATGATTGGAAGCCATCACCGTATCCATTTGCTGAGATATATTCCCGGTTAGTCCGCTGCCACGTTCAGCCTCTGTTGCCAAACTGGCGGCGCCATGAGCAATTTCTTCCGTTGCTGCTGCAATTTCTTTGGCTGAAATGGCTGTCTTCTTCGAGGCATCGCCTAGTTCCGTCGCTGTTTTCAGAACCTCCTGAGCTGAGGCATTTGTCTGCTCTACCAGCAATGTAATTTGCTCCATCATGATATCAAAGCTTTCTGACAACTGCCCAATTTCATCCTGAGCCTTATAGTTCGTTCGAATTTGCAAGTTACCTTTGGCGCCTTCGACCATTAAATCCTTCAGGTGTGTCAATGGACGAGCCACGAGGCGCACGATCCACAGGCCAATGAACAATGCAATGAGTGCAGCCACTGCAGCAAATATCCAGGTTGTGGTTAGAATCCCCTTAGCGTCTCTCACCAGCTCAGATACAGGCACTACACCCACGAGAATCCATTTGGAAGTTCCCAGCGTATTATGAACCGCAAGCACATTTTGCTCGTTGCCATCTGCAACCTGCTCCATAATTTGATTTCCTTCAACCCCTTCAAGCTTGGAAACGTAATCCAGCTTTGTCTTTCCTCCTGCCAAGCTCTCATTGTTAGAACCTACAAACTCACCCTTGTCTGTCACAAGGCTAATCATACTGCCTGAGCCCAAATTAACACCTTTCAACTCGTCCTCCACCGCACTGGACTTTAAATCCATAACCAGAACGTAAGTCCCTCCCAACCCGGACATACTGTTCATGGAGCGTGCTAGGCGAAAGGTCTTGCTGCCATTGTCATTCACCTGCGTAGGTAGCCAAACAATTCCCTTGTTTTTCAAAATATCCTTAAACCATGCTTCCTGCCGTACATCCTTTTGTGTTCCGGTGCCCATAGCAGCAAACTTGGTATCTTCCGGGTACAGGTACAATGAATCAATCGCTTTATTCGTAAAAGCAATATTCGTTAATTTCTTGTTTACTTCGCCCATAGCAACAAAAGATGCAAAAGGATTTTTATCTTGCTTTACAGCCTTTTGCAACTGATCACTTAATTCAGTATCGAAAAATACCTGTGTCGATGTGTCTTGAAAGCGCTCTAGAATAATGTCAAGCTTTTCTGAAGTTTGCTGAACGGTCTGCTGATAAGCCGTAGCTGCATTTTGCTCAATCGTACTTTTAGCCTTGTAGTATGAGAGCATCCCCAAGCTGACCACAAATAACATAATTGCCGCAAAAAAGATCAGAAACAACTTCATTCCAACCGAACGTATCGGATTATAGTTTTTGACCAAATGCATGAAATCTTTACTGTACCTTTCCGGCTTAAGTAAACGCTTTAAATTGTGTGTACCCTTACGAATCGCCTTAGCTAACCAGGGGGCAACCTTCGAAGACACCGCAAGCGTTTGTTCCCCTTTATCCGTTGCTTTACCGCCTTTCAAACCATGCATTTGATCCGTTTTCTTGGGTTGCCTTTTTGCTGTATTCCCCTCTTTTTTCCGTAAACCCATTCCTCTCACCTACCACCATATAATTAGTTTCTAATTCCACGTCATCCATTATGTATCTATTATCTATATAACTTCTATCGGAACTATTCGACAAGGAATGTAGCTTTCCTTTGAGCATCAACTAAATTTTGTGAAACTTTTTTCCTAGAAAACTATTCAAAAAAAAGCCCCTCCAACCGATAGGAGAGGCTTTTGATTCTTTTCGTCTGTGACTTAAGGCTTATTTACTTCTTTTTACGCATCATATCAAAATACGATACGGGCTGATCTACCTTCATTCTAATTCGTTGAAGCGGGTGACGAGCAGCATCCAATTCGTTGCCTTCCTCATCCCAGATCGTTCCGACCGTTTGTTTGAAGAATGTTCCGTTCGGACCGAAAAATTCAATTTCATGACCGGGTTTAAAATGGTTCCGTTGTTGAATAGTTGCGATGCCACTCGCGGCATCGTAGTCCATGACTAGTCCAGCAAAATCATAAGGGACTGCCTTTTCTTCCGGCTCATAAATATGATCCTCATGATCCGGTGTATCGTAGAAAAATCCTGTATTCAGCGGACGATTAGCTGCCTTGTTAATTTCTTCAATCCATTCTGGTTTGAGCACATAATTTTCAGGATCAGCCATATAGGAATCAATCGCTTGACGATAGACATTCACGACCGTTGCCACATAGTGGATAGACTTCATACGTCCCTCTACTTTAAAACTGTCTACACCTACATCAATCAGATCAGGGACATTTTCAATCATACATAGATCCTTGGAACCCATAGAAAAAGCATTATCACTCTCTTCAAACAGTGGAAGCTGGTTAACACCGAGCTGGAAATGTTTCAGTGCATTGTTATCCTGTGCCTCTTCCTCAGATATCCAAACCTCACCTGGGCGGGCATCCTCAAACAGATCGTATTTCCAGCGGCAAGACTGACAACATCCCCCACGATTGGAATCACGGTCTGTAAAGTGATTGGACAACACGCAGCGGCCGGAAAATGAAGAGCACATCGCACCATGGACAAAAGCCTCGATTTCGATGTCCACATGCTTTTTAATTTCTTCGATTTCCTCCAGACTGGTCTCACGTCCAAGTACCACACGCGGTAGCCCCTCGTTTTTCCAAAACTTTACCGCTTGCCAGTTCAGCGTGGACTGCTGTGTGCTCAAATGCACTTCCAATCCAGGAACAGCACGCAATGCCACGGATACAATAGCCGGATCAGCGACGATAACGGCATGAATTCCTGCCTCGTACAGATTGCGCAAGTACTCCTCGATTCCGGCAATATCTTCATTGTGGGCATAAATATTGGTCGCCACAAGCACCTTAGCACCGTACTTGTTGGCAAATTCTACACCTTCACGCATTTCTTCAAAACTGAAATTATCGGCGTTAGAACGCAGACCATATTTTTGTCCACCAATATATACAGCATCCGCGCCATAGTGAACGGCAAACTTCAGCTTTTCCAGATTTCCGGCAGGAGCCAACAGCTCCGGCTTATCCAGACGATTCCGTTTACCTATATATTTTCTCGTTTTGGTTATCGTCCCCATGACGTTCCCCCCTCTGTGAATTCATTTTTAAATTAATAAACCTGCTCTTTATAAAAAAATCCGAAGGAAAGTTCCCGTTCAGGATCTTGAAGACGGCGAACTTCATCCAACCAGCTTTCATCATAAGCATAAGCATCCGGGTCAGCTGTATAACTATCTATTGCTTTACGATAAGCACGAACAACCGCCTCATTGTAAGCCGTAGGTTTCAATAAGCCCTCGATCTTAAAGCTATGCACGCCCGCCTCCATTAGAATATGCAGGTCCTCCATGATGCAAAAATCATCTGAACTCATAATATGTGTCCCATTTATATCCTCGTAGATAGGGAACTTCTCTTCTTTCCGCTCTGCTTCAATCAGAAACAAGCCGCGTCCTCTACCCAAATCGCCTTCTACATTACGTCCCTGGTGCAGCATATAACTTTGAACAAGCTTACGCTTGGAATGATAAATATTAGTCATGCCATGTACCTGAACCTGTGCTTCTATATTCAACTTTGGTATCATTTCGGTAATTTCATCCATACTGAGCTCACGAGCCAAAATGACCCGGGAAGCCCCCTTTTCACCCCAATAGTTGGCGGTTGCGAAGTTGGTAGAGATCATCTCACCGTTCCAGAACAGCTTCAGATTCGGGGCATACTCCTTCACGGCCATGAGCACTGCGGGATCATTAAACTCAATGGCGTCTATGCCGCATCCAGCTAGGGTCTGCACATATTCGGGAAGGAGCGGCAATAGCTCGTTCGTCATCAAATTCGTCATGGATACATATACCTGCGCCGTATGCTTGCGTGCCTCTTCCACCACTTCACGGATTTGGTCAGGTGTAAAATGTCCCGGCAGCCGCATTCCAAAGCGGTCATCTCCAATAAGTAATGCAGTAGCTCCAGCCTCCAGCATATGGCGGGCATCCTCCGGAGAGCTGGCAGTTGCCAGTAGTTCGGGTTTGTAAGCCATAGGCTCACCTCCTAATTTGTCTTACGATTACTTACCTGAATGTTATGCAAATGTTCTTTATACGTTTTGGCAAACAAATGTTCATGTGTCCCGTCTTTTTTGGTCACATAAAATAAATAATCTGTAGCTTTCGGCTGTAAAGCCGCTATCACTGATTCCAGACTGGGATTTGCAATCGGCCCTGGTGGAAGCCCCTGATGCAAATACGTATTATAAGGGCTTTCCACAGCCAAATCCTTGTAATACAGCCGTTCTTTTTGCTTGTCCAGCATATATTGAACCGTAGCATCAATTTCCAGCTTCTTATCCTGTTTGAGCCGATTATAAATGACGCCAGCTACTACAGACCGCTCATCTTCCACAACCACCTCGCGCTCTACCAAAGAAGCAACCGTCAGCAGTTGATGCAGCGTTTCACCCCGCTGTTTCAGCTTGGCATCCAGATCGGAAACAGTCTCCAGCCGCTTTTGTGTCTGTTCTAGCATCACCTGTATAATATCTTTGGCCGTGCTACCCTTTTTCAACTCATAGGTTTCCGGGAAAAGATAGCCCTCCAGCGCATAGCGAAGCCCCGCCTGCTTTGGAATGTCCCGCACCAGCGCGACGTCAAAAGCGGACGGATCGTTGGCCAGCTGCAAAAATTGCTGCCGGTCTGCCAGTCCTTCCTTTTGCAGCTTATCAGCCATCTGTCTAATCGTATAACCTTCCGGGATTGTAAAACGAATCATTTCCTCTTTGACAACATCTCCAGCCGATAACTTAGTAATCAACTGATCAAAGGTTGCGCCAGGCTGCGCCTCATATTTTCCGGCCTGAAATGCGCTTCCTTGCTGTTTGAATTTTACATAAGCCTTAAACACGAGCGCATTACGTATAAGTCCCTTTTGCTCCAGCGTATCTGCAATTGCCGATGTTCCTGTTCCCTGCACCACCGTAAAAGCAACGGGTTGTGTTTGGGGCTGAACAGGCTGCATGGCATTCCAAATATAGAGGGCTGCCCCTCCTGCTATAATGATAAGCAGTAGAAACAACGTAAACATCCTCGTCCTTCGCTTCACATCCACCCAACTCCTTCACAGCCAAAAAGGGCGGACTGGTCCGCCCTTTCAGGTTTGATCTCATCGTTATCCAGACTTACAGTTCTTCCGGCAACGTACATTCATCGTACAGTTCGGAAATATCTTCCCACTCATCATCATCTTCAATGGTGGTGATGGAGATTTCGCCGTCTGTGGATGAGCTTACATGGTAAAGTTCATATTCGCCAACAGCAGCCCCGGGTCTACGCAATACGGCGTACCGTTGCTCACCTACCTTGAACTCTGCTTCCAATTCCATGCGCATCGCATGGCCCTGTTCATCCTGCAGCTCTACATCGCCGTCGAACGTTTCCTTCAAATTAGAGGTCCAACTCAGGTCTTCACGTGAATAGATCGTCATTTCCCGTCTTCCTCTTCATCTTCTTCTACAAATGTATTAAAGGTCTCTTCGACGATTTCCCATTCGGCATCGTCTTGGATCACAAACAATTTAATATCATCGCCTTCTTCCTCGTAACGGAAGGCGTACACATCGGACTCATCAGCTTCAGGGTCCACTGGCGCAACCATCATGTACTTCGCTTCGGAACCATCTACCTCAAACTTCATAATGACCTCGAACTCTTCCTCGTTGCCCTCGTCATCGGCAATATAAATAATTTCCGGCTCTTCTTCCATACCCACTTGATTTTCAGCCATTACGAAATCCCCCTCACCTTGTACTGTGTGCGTCCAAATAGTTTTGCAAGATCAGGCTTGCGGCCAGTTTATCTACCACCTGCTTGCGTTTTTTTCGGCTGACGTCGGCCTCCAGAAGCGTACGCTCCGCCGAACGCGTCGTCAGCCGTTCATCCCAAAGGTGAACGGGTAAACCCAGTAACTCCTTGAGTCGGTTCGCAAACTCGATACAAATCTCACCGCGTGGACCCACGGTTCCGTTCATGTTTTTCGGCAAGCCTACAACAACCTCGCCGACCTCATTGTCACGAACCAAATTTGCAATTTTACCGAACTCGCTGTCGTCACCGCGTCGTTCTATGACTTCCAATCCTTGGGCGGTCCAGCCGAAGGCATCACTTACGGCGACCCCAATTCGGCGATCCCCGTAATCCAATCCCATTACTTTCATGCCTGTCTCCTAACGGTGCTTAGCGAGATAGAAACGAACCAACTCTTCAATCAACTCATCGCGCTCTTTTTTACGTACCAAGCTTCTGGCATTATTATGCCGTGGCACATAAGCCGGATCACCGGATAGCAAATAGCCGACGATTTGATTGATCGGATTGTATTCTTTTTCTACCAACGCATCATATACGGTCAACAAAATCTCCTGAGCAGAAGCTTCCTTCTCATCTGCCTTGACATTAAATTTGACCGTTTTGTCCATGGAATCCATTGTTGACACCTCGCTTCCACAAAACATGTGTACATGTTTATGCCAGCTTATTCTTTTACATCATACCATAAGCAAAGCCCTACAAGGAAATATCTAAGCCCGTTTTTTCCCAAAAATCCGCAAAAATTATCGAACTTTATCCTTGTGAGGCTGCCGAAACCAGTTCATGCGCACGTTGAAGTGCTTCGTCCAGCTTGCTGGCATCCTTACCACCGGCTTGCGCCATGTCAGGTCGTCCGCCACCACCGCCACCGCATACGGCAGCAATTTCTTTCACGAGCTTGCCTGCATGAAGTCCAGCCTTGGTATGCTCTGCCGGAACTGCTACGACAAAATTAACTTTATCGTCCATTGCAGCGCCGAGCACCAGCACAGCAGCCGGAAGTTTCCCTTTCAGTTCATCAGCAATCGCACGCAACGCGTCCATGCTGGAAGCCTGCACGCGTGCAGCCAACAGCTGCACCCCACCTGCTTGCACGACCTGATCGGTCAGCTGGCCCGCTTCAATAACGCTCAGCTTGCTTTGCAGCGATTCATTTTCACGACTGAGGTCTTTAATTTGTTGCTGCAAAGATTCGATACGTTTTGGCACCTCGGACAGCTTGGATTTTACAAGTCCAGCCGACACCTTCAACAGTTCTAATTGACCTTCCATATATTCAAAGCCAAAACGTCCGGTCACCGCTTCAATACGACGTACACCTGATCCAATGCCGCTCTCGCTGACAAGCTTGAACAGGCCAATTTGCGAAGTATTGCTGACATGACAGCCACCGCACAGTTCAATGCTGTAATCGCCTACTTTAACGACCCGTACGATATCTCCATATTTTTCACCGAACAGCGCCATTGCTCCGAGAGCCTTGGCTTCATCAATCGGTTTCAGTTCAATATTAACGTCCAGTTGGCTCCAGATGGCACGGTTTACACGCAGTTCAATATCCGCCAGCTCTTCTGGTGTAATGCTTCCAAAATGGGAGAAATCAAAACGCAGACGCCCAGGCTCTACCAAAGAACCCGCCTGATTGACATGGTCACCCAGCACTTCTTTAAGCGCTTTGTGAAGTAAATGCGTAGCCGTATGGTTTTTCTCAATTTCTCCACGTGAAGCTTGATCCACTTCAGCTTTCACCGTATCGCCAACGTTCAGCTCACCGGCTTCTACAACAACCTGATGCACATGCTGACCTTGTGGCGCCTTAAACAGTCCTTCAACCTTCGCGGTTACCGTACCTCCACGCAGCAAGCCTTGGTCACTGACTTGTCCTCCGCTTTCGGCATAGAAAGGAGTCACATCCAGCACGACCTGGCAAGACTGCCCTTCACTAACAGTGTCCACCAGTACATCTTCATATACAATCGCCACAATTTTAGACTCAGTTACGAGGTCATTATATCCAACAAATTCACTTTTAACCGCCAGATCGGACAAAGCTCCGCCCTGAATCTTCATGCTGGCGCTGTCCTGATGTGCATCACGGGCGCGTTTGCGTTGCTCCTGCATCGCTTCATCAAAGCCTTCACGGTCTACTTTCAAGCCCTGCTCGTCTGCATAATCCTCTGTGAGATCGAATGGGAACCCGTACGTATCATACAGTTTGAAGGCATCTGCTCCGCTAATGACATTGCGACCTTCTGCCTTCGCCTGAGCACTAATATCGGACAAAATTGCCAATCCATCTGTCAGTGTTTCATGGAAGCGTTCCTCTTCCGTTTTGATCACTTTGATGATGAAATCACGCTTGTCCACCACCTCAGGGTAATACACACCCATGACATCCCCAACGGTTTCCACCAGCTCAAACATAAATGGACGGTTCATGCCCAGCATTTTGCCATAGCGCACAGCCCGGCGCAGCAAACGGCGGATCACGTAACCGCGTCCTTCATTAGAAGGCAGCACACCGTCACCAATCGCAAAAGCTACGGTACGAACATGGTCAGCAATAACCTTAAGAGCCACATCACTGTCCACATGTTCGTTATATTTTACTCCTGCCATCGCCGCTGTTTTTTGGATTAGTGGCTGGAAGATATCCGTATCAAAGTTGGAATCCACATTTTGCAAAATGGATGCAAAACGCTCCAATCCAGCCCCTGTATCAATATTTTTGTTTGGAAGCGGCGTATAGCTACCGTCTTTGTTATGGTTGAATTGTGAGAATACGAGGTTCCACACTTCCAGATAACGCTCATTTTCTCCCCCCGGATACATTTCAGGATCCGTCATATCACTGCCGTAGGCTTCGCCACGATCATAAAAGATTTCCGTACAAGGTCCACAAGGACCTTCACCGATATCCCAGAAGTTATCTTCCAGTTTGATGATACGTTCGGCAGGAAGTCCAACTTTTTCGTTCCACAGCTTGTACGCTTCCTCATCCTCAGGATACACAGTTACAGCCAGACGTTCCGGATCAAAACCAATCCATTTTGGATCTGTCAGAAACTCCCAAGCCCATGTAATGGCTTCTTCCTTAAAATAGTCACCAATGGAAAAGTTACCGAGCATTTCGAAAAAGGTGTGATGGCGACGCGTTTTACCGACATTCTCAATGTCGTTCGTCCGAATACATTTTTGCGAATTGGCGATACGTGGATTTTCTGGCTTCACACGTCCGTCAAAATAAGGCTTAAGCGGCGCCATACCCGCATTAATCCACAGTAGGGAAGGATCTTTATGTGGAACAAGCGGCGCGCTTGGTTCAATCACATGTCCCTTGCTTTCAAAAAACTCCAGCCATTTGGAGCGGATTTCACTAGCTTTCATATAAGTAGCCTCCTAATTATGGTGTCACTGGTTCCTGGCACAGGCCATAAAAAAACAGAAAAACGCCCCTGAACGGATCAGGGACGATTGTATCGCGGTACCACCCTGGTTAACGCCGTCCCCTCTGTACGAAATGCCCATGCGCAAGCTGCACACCAACATTTGCTTAACGGACGATCGATCGCCTTGTTTTCACTGGTAACGGGAGCATCCCGGCGGGTTCAGCCCGCACTTCGAAATGAGCTTTCCCTACTGGATAAACACATTTAAACATACTCAATTCAGTATATCCGTGTCATTTAGCCGTGTCAACGCGATATCAGACAAGATACATACGGTATATGGACAAAATCAGATCGTTTTCCGCTTCACGTAATATGCAAAAAAATGCTGGAGTCCTACCTTTAATACCGCCATCACGGGAACTGCTAAAATCAAGCCGGTAATTCCCGCAATTTCCCCACCCACTAGCAGAGCGAAAATAATGGCTATCGGATGCAGATGCAACGTTCGTCCCACCACCTGGGGAGAGATGACATTGCTCTCCAACACTTGAATACAGGTGTTAACGGCCACGACCAAAAGCACCATTTTTAAGGAGACTGTAGAAGCCATAACTACTGCCGGAGCGGCTCCCAAAAAGGGGCCCAAATACGGAACGATGTTAAAAACCGCAACCACTCCTGCCAGCAACAGCGCATAAGGCATGCCAATGAGCATATAGCCGAGATAAGCCATCACTCCAATAATAATGCATACCAGTAATTGTCCCCTGACATAGTTGCCAAGCGCCTGATCAATTTCCTTAAGTACCGTTACAATCGCCTTTCGACGAGAACGCGGGAGGTAAGACACAATCGTCCGCTCGAACACATCAAAATCCTTCAAAATGTAAAAAATGAGGAACGGTACAATGAACACATTGAACAGCATGTTGATCATCCCGCCGATGTTATCCATAAAGGTAGAAATCCCTGTAGCCATCCGATTCTCTAGTTGGAAAAACCATTGATTCATACCCGTTCGCACCCCTTGGGGCAAAATGCCATTATCCATATTCGTCATTAATCCCTGTGCATGCATGGTCAGCTCGGGTAGATGCTCATTCAGCTCATCCAGTTGTTCAATGAACATCGGAATCAGGTTCATTAGAATCACAACGAGACTGGTTAAAAACACAGCATAGATAAGCAGCACAGCTACACTTCGAGGCACCTTGCGACCACCCAGCATACTGACAACGGGATTAAGTACATAGGAGATGATCATCGCTACCGCAAACGGAGCAATGATTGTTCTCAGAAATTCATACAAATGCAAAAACAAAGGTCGTAGCAGCCAGATAAAATATAGAATGACAAGTCCCAGCAACGTCCATATTCCGTACCGGAACAGTCTACTTTTCGTTAATTGCTCCATTTCGTGCCCCCTTACCGGACTAGCCTCCTTTAAGTATATGCCTGTACCTCTACTTTAATCCTTCCCGCGATTCTGGAATGCCCCATAGATTCCCATTGTAAAAAAATGATGAAAACGGATGAAAACATTAACAAAGTCATTCCATCTGACGATATAAGTACAAAGCACTATTTTTGAATTTCATATTTCTGAAACATCGGGGGGTCATTACATGAACTTAAAAATCAAGCTTATTCTCCTTTTCACCTGTATTGTTATCGTTGCAGCCGGGCCTTTATCCGTTATTAGCATGACAAGTATCAAAAATCAGGCCAACCGTGACATACAAGAGCTTATGACCAGTAAAGCCACCGAAACCGTCAATCAGCTCGACGGATGGACCAGCGGCAATGCCAAAATTATCGAGACACTGGCTGCAGGTCTGGAATCCAGTGATATTTCATCAGATGCCAAAATCGTATCTCTGAAAGCAGCTTTTCAAAACTATAAAGATCAAAATATTTCCAACATCTACGCAGGCTTTGAAGATGGATCCTACTGGGATGGATCTGGCTGGTTTGAAGCTGGTTATGATCCTCGCGCTCGTCCGTGGTACAAGGATGCCAAAACCAAGGGAGAAATGTATTATTCCTCACCTTACACTGATGCAGGTAGCAATGACTTCACCATTTCCATTGCTAAACCTCTCAAGGATTCCAACGGCTCTATCACCGGGGTAGTCAGCGAGGATATTATGTTAAATGATATGACAAAAATCATTAAAGACATAAACCTGAACGGATTAGGCTACGCATTTCTGATTGATCAGAATGGAGTTGTGGTCGCGCACCCAGACAGCAAGCTGGCCGGTAAAAACCTTAAGGATACGCCCGAGTTGGGTTCATCAACTGCGGCCCTGCTGAGCACAGATTCGGGAAAAACAGACTATAGCTACAATGGCAGTGACCGTCAGCTTTATTTTAAAAAGATGCCTAGCACTGGCTGGATTGTAGGATTGTCCATTTCAAAAGATATTGCTTTTCAGGAGTATTACTCCACTCGTAATCAGTTGATTATTACCGTTGCTATCATCTTGGTCGTTGCTATGCTGCTGGCGATCTGGGCGGCAAACAACTTTATCAAGCCAATACGGAAGCTTCAAGTGAACGTCAAACGTATAGCTGAAGGCGATATGACAGCTCGTGTGGATATTAAGGGTAAAGATGAAATTGCCAGCCTGGGTACAGATTTTAATATCATGTCTGATAATCTCTCTCACCTGTTGCGCAAGGTATCAGATACTGCGGGCGATGTCAGTTCAGCTTCCCATGATATGCATCAGCACGCTAAGGATACTGGAACCATCGCGTCACAAATCTCCAGTGCAGTTCAGGAGCTTGCTCAAGGAGCGAGCGATCAAGCTGAGGCTGTTTATTCCGGCTCTGAGAAGCTGACTCACATGACAGGCTCCATCGACCAGATTGGCGAAAGTGTCAAACGAACCCAAACTGCCGTGTTCGAAACAGATTCTGCCGTGCTCGCAGGGTATGAAACAGCTGAACGTCAAGCGAAACTGGCCGCCGAGTCCAGACAAACGACAACTGCGGCAGGAGAAGCGGTAGATTCGCTCGCGCTGAAAACTCAGGATATTGAGCGGCTGGCTGGGGCCATCCACGATATCGCAGCACAAACAAACCTGCTGGCCCTCAATGCATCTATCGAAGCAGCACGGGCCGGGGAACACGGACGAGGTTTTGCCGTCGTGGCGGGAGAAGTGAGAAAGCTGGCTGAGCAAGCGGGCAGTTCCAGTGACAGTATCATGAGTAAGCTGGAAGAAATTAAAATTGCAGGAGTACAAAGTGCAGAGGAAATGAAGAAGGCTCTTGCTGTAACTGTAGAACAGGAGCACGCTGCCATTGCAACAAGACAGGCGTTTGAATCCATTCGTGGCGCTTCTCAGCATATGCTTGCCCAAATTGAGGACGTTACAGCCGCCGCAGATCATCTCCGTGTGAATGCCGGGCATATTTCCGACGTCATTTCCAGCGTTGTCGCTGTTTCTGAGCAAAGTGCAGCCTCTACAGAGGAAGTGGCCTCCTCTGTGCAAGAACAAGGTCATGCCATGAATAATATTGCTGACCTTTCTGCCAAACTCGATTCTCATGCAGATCTTCTATTGGAAGAGGTCAAACGCTTTAAATTGTAGAACTAACCATCTTCACAAAAACGGTATACAAAAGAGGGTGCCCCCAGCCATTATGGCCGTACGGGGCACCCTCTTCGTTGTTTTTTATCAAGCGTTATCCAACCTACTAAGCCGTATGTAGATCACACCTCTTAGTAAGCAGCCTGTCCACTTTTGGTGTCCAGCTTAGGAAGAAGCGTGAATTTGCGGCAAGTCCTGTTGTGCCATCTCATCTCCAAAGAATAGGTCGTCCAGCGAACTGAGCGTTCCATCCTCTTCCACTTGGTAGACAGACATTTTTTCACCATTCACCTGAAGTTCGATAAAGCATCCCCAGCAATAAAATTGATGGGAGCCAATTTTGCCGATATCTTTGGAATTACAATTCGGACATCTCAATAAACTCACCCTATCCATTAACAGAATATATGGCTTTTTCCAGACGCTGCTCGCTTAATGGGGGAACCATAACAGCATTTTCCCCGATGGACATCTCTTCGGTGCAGGGCAGCCATTTCCGCCCCTCTATAATATCCGATACAAAACCATCGCTGATTTCCAAGCCTATTATGTTATTGCCCATTTCCTGGTCAAAATAAACATCCGAGATGTGCCCGAGCATAAGCCCTTCCTCTGTTAGCACGGATAGATCCTTCAGTTTACAAGGTCCAAGCAAGTACGTATGTTGTATATCATGGGCCTCCATTTTACGCACAGCCTGCTGATTGCGAATCATGATCGCATCCTCACCGTAAGCAACGATGTCATCCCAAGCAACCATTTTCACGTGAGAAGAAAAAAGTCCTTTTCCTTCCAACTCGATTCCTGAGATTCGCCAATCCGCTGTCACCATAAAGTCATGTATTTTACCAATCTGCTTCCCGTCCTCCACATCGAAAACGGCAAGTCCGATCATATCTTGAAGCTTCATATATAGGGTACCTCCTCATTCTGCAATCTGAACGAAGGTGCGGTCCTTTTCCTACATGCCTGTCAGACCTTGCTTCCGTTCATGCAATGAAATGGAAAACCGCCCCTCCCTTCTTATTAAAATGCGGAGAAATCCCTAGTACCTAGTACGCAGCCGCTTCCATATGGTTTCAATTTTCTTGGCCGTGTATTCCATTTCTTCCGTAGTATTACCCAAACCGAAGCTAAACCGAATCGCTGAATGTAAAACATCTTCAGGAAGATCCATTGCCTGCAATACATGCGATAGCTCTAGAGATCCGGAAGTGCAGGCTGATCCGCTTGCTGCTGCGATTCCTTCCACGTCAAGGTTCATCAGCATGGTCTCTGTACTAATGGCCGGAAAGCTAACATTGAGAACATTAGGTAAAGAATGATCAGGGTCACCGTTAATCACAAAATTTTGGCTACCCAGAGTGTCTTCCAACCCTTTAAGCAACGTCTGACGAAGAACCGTATCGTGCGCCCCACGCTCCTCAATGGAAGCATTAGCAAGAGTTGCGGCTTTAGCCAGCCCCGTAATACCGGCGATGTTTTCTGTTCCGGCACGGCGTTTCTTTTCCTGAAGTCCCCCATGCATTAGCGGCTGAATGCGTGTACCTTGGCGGATATACAATGCTCCAACCCCTTGCGGTCCGTTAATCTTATGACCCGACACACTCAGTAAGTCAATCGGAAGGTTCCGGCAGTCGATGGATATATGACCGAAAGCTTGAACCGCATCTACATGGAATACAATGCCATGTTCTCTCGCAATCTGCCCTACTTCTGAGATCGGCTGAATGACGCCCACCTCATTGTTGGCATACATCATGCTGATCAAAAAAGTGTCCGGTCGAATGGCAGCCTCGATATCCGCAGGGTTCACGCGTCCAAAACCGTTGACCGGGACATAAGTCACCTCATACCCCGCTTTTTCCAGCTCATCACAAGCATGAAGCACTGCGTGATGTTCAATAGCGGTTGTAATCACATGCCCGGAAGTACGGCCGTCTGCCGTAGCCGTCCCAAACAGGGCCAGATTATCACTTTCTGTCCCTCCGCTCGTAAAAATAATTTCTTCAGGCTTGCAGCCCAAAGAGGCCGCAACGGCATCCCGAGCTGCGCTGACGGTGCGCTTGGCATCGCGGCCAAAGGCATGAACGCTCGAAGCGTTGCCGAATTGGCCAGTCATGATGTCCATCATAGTCTGCGCAACCTCAGGATGCATAGGAGTCGATGCGGCATGATCCAGATAAATTCTGTTCATGTTATTCCACCTCAAATGTAGAACATGTAATTATCCAATTCATCATGTTCTTGATATGTGATCAAGTCCTTAAGTGTAGTAGAATCCAACACTTCAGCAATGCTGTCACGAATTCGCAGCCACAGCTGACGTTTTGCCGGATCGTCTTCTTCTGTGAAATCGACCGGAGAAATCGGACCTTCCAGTACACGAATGATGTCTCCCGCTGTTACTCCTGCCGGTTCATTCGCCAAAATATAACCGCCGTAAGCACCACGGATACTTTTTACCAAACCTGCATTACGCAAAGGCGCAATGAGCTGTTCCAGATAATGCTCTGACAGCTGATTTTTTTCGGCAATACTTTTCAAAGAAGTTGGGCCTTCGCCAAACCTGGCTGCAAGTTCCATCATAATGGTCAGGCCGTAACGGCCCTTCGTTGATATTTTCAATTGTGCCACCTCACTTATAGTAACAATTCCGTTAAACACGCGGAATAACTGGTGTTGTAAACCTCTCTATTCCGATCCTAACCCTCTGCTTATGTTAACATATTAGGGCAGGTAAAGGGAAACATTACGGTAACAATCTCAAAAAAAGTTGCTTTCGGGCGATTTGGAACAGCTTTAGCCCATTTTATATAGCTTTCTTCCATCGTTCGCCGTGTCGTTTGATCGTCCAAACATCGTATCTTATTATCGTTTATGTTATAATAGGTGGGTTCTACAACAATATTGAAAGAATTGGGTGATGACCATGGCTAAAGCCAATCATGAAACCCGTGTCGTCGTCGGGATGTCCGGTGGCGTCGACTCATCCGTTACCGCGCTGCTGCTGAAGGAGCAGGGCTATGACGTAATCGGCATCTTCATGAAAAACTGGGATGACACGGATGAATTTGGCCGTTGTACGGCTGAGGAGGATGCGGAGGATGTGCGCCGTGTCTGTGAACAGATCGACATTCCTTACTATACCGTCAATTTTGAGAAAGAATACTTCGATAAAGTATTCTCCTATTTTCTTGATGAATATAAAGCTGGACGCACACCCAACCCGGATGTCATGTGTAACCGTGAAATTAAATTCGGCGAGTTTCTTAATAAAGCGCTGGATTTGGGAGCAGATTATGTTGCTACTGGACATTATGCACGGGTTGTGGAAGAAGACGGCCACTTTACTTTGCTGCGAGGTGTGGATAGCAACAAGGATCAGACTTATTTCCTGAATGCATTAAGCCAAACACAGTTGTCGCGAGCCATGTTCCCGATTGGTCATCTGCCGAAACCAGAAGTGCGTAAAATTGCGGAAGCTGCGGGACTGTATACGGCCAAGAAGAAAGACAGCACAGGCGTATGCTTTATCGGCGAGCGTAATTTCAAGGAGTTTCTGAGTGGATATCTGCCTGCAAAAGGTGGAGACATGGTGGATATCGCTACTGGTGAAGTCAAAGGACGCCACGATGGTCTGATGTACTATACACTGGGTCAACGACAAGGCTTGGGCATTGGCGGCTCGGGTTCAGGCGAACCGTGGTTCGTAGCGGATAAGGATCTGGAGAAGAATATTTTGTATGTGGTACAAGGTGATCGTCACCACAGCCTGTATTCTACCAGCCTGATTGCAACGGATGTGAACTGGATTGAAGGCGCAGATACTCGTCCGACCGGCGAATTCCGTTGCACAGCCAAGTTCCGTTATCGCCAACCTGATCAGCAAGTAACTTTAGAATGGCTTGCGGATGGAAGCGTGCATGTCATATTCGATGTACATCAAAAGGCCATTACGCCTGGACAAGCTGTTGTATTTTACGACGGGGAACGCTGTCTGGGTGGAGGAACCATTGATAAGGTTGAAAAGCTTCAGCCTGAGACAGTTTAAGCAAAGGCCATTTTGCATTGATATAGCAGGAATTAAAAAAGTCGTCTCTCCAGATTTGGAAGGGCGACTTTTTTTATGAAAGTTGTTTTTAGTTTATGGATTGTAAAGAATTCATGATCTGCTCTTTAAATGGAATTCTAGCATAAATATTAACTTATTCCCTCTGTAATTCTTTCAACTATTCCTTTATCAAAATCGTCGAGTTCAGACATTAACAGCTCGTACTGTTTTATAGATTCAGAAGTGTTCAATACTCGAAGCACAGCAATACTATAGTGTCCAAGCGTATCAATACCAAAAAGCTTATTTACCTTAGGGTCTCTGAACTGGCTAATATGTTTCAATTTTTCGATTATTTTCTCATTGCATAGTTTCTTTTTAGCGATCTGACTCATTGCATTCAACTGTACCTGATTATGCTGGATATCCAAACATTCCACCAATTGATCGTCACCTATTTTTCCCTCTCGTATTTCTTTCGATAAAGTAAGTAGCTTCATTCTGTTATCTCCCTCAATCTAGTTTAACTGGCCCATAATTCTCTAAAAGATACTGCCGTTCATCCCTGTAATTGTTCCAAAGGTGTTCTGCAAGTGCCTTATTTCCAATCCTCTCTGCTTCTTTTATCTCCACCATATAGGCTCTAAGTTCCATGATAATCCTATTTTTGAATTCATATGTTACATCCAAACTAGGAAATCCTTTAGCTTTATCATCAAGAAAATGTTGGTACTCATGCCGCAGTGCATATGATATAGAAGTTAAAAATGTAAATTCATAATCTTGGTTGTGTAACCGAAATCTAAACAGCGTAAGATATATAAGAAACGCATCAATCCCCATTTTTGAGAATTTACCGCCTGAATCAAACCAATTCGATTTGATCTTGATATGCTTTAACGTATAATTCAACTTCTCAGATTCTCCTTTGGAATGTTGTGTAAAAATTTAGTGTTTCATAGTGTGCCATACTTTTTTAACTTGATTCTGGTAGCGTCAAAATTGTTTAAACGGTGATGACTTAAACTGCTCAATTAACTCATTCAAATATTCACTACGTTCAAAATAAAACTGTAGCTTATTGTTAGTTGGATTGATTCTTGTCTTTCGATACTCTAATCCATTCAACAACAAATAAGAGACTAAATTTATATCATATATATATTTCATTGACCTTGACCTTATCTTTTCCAAGCAAGCGTAAGCGAAACAAATATTTATGTTGCCAAACCAAATATGAGATATTATATTAGTTATCTTAAGATTATTATACTAAGTTAATAATATGTCCCCTGAAACGCCATCTTTGTCATGAAACCAAGTCAAAAACATGTCCCCTCTGACCTGTTTTGTCAAATAGGTGTTTTTACGAATAAACCAAAAAAGGTAGATAGATAACGACATTACTATGTAATTTTCGCCATGCGAGCATATATCCCTTAAAACGTCCATTTTGTCATAAAGTTTAGAGAAAATACGATACTCTATATATTACTTTGTCACGTTTTTTCATTATTTTGAGTACCATGAGAGCCATTTTGTCACATTTTATACTAGATGTATTAGAAAACTTATATGTATCAGGCATTTACTAGCGCACCCTTCTGGCTATTTTGTCACGTTTAATGCTTCAAAGGTACACTCATAGCTATCCTCCACATACGGAGTAATCATTTAAAGCAAAGCAAATAGACCACTACTAATGCGTATGAGCAACATTTTTATCTTGAAATATAGACTTCTCCCGTTACTTTTCAATTTTCAAAGATCGATCGCACAACAAATAAACTTAACAATCCATTTCAGATAGAACAAATAAAATAATATTAAGTTTGCCAATCCTAAAAACCAATTTAATTCCATCTATCCAATCTATCCAATCTAGTATTCGTTTTATCTACTTGCTGTGTTTAAAAATCTACTGTCTAATTGTAACTGTGGTAAAGCAATATGTATTGTCCTTGTAATTATTCAACTTTTTTCCTTCAATTCTGCTTCATCTTCGCCTCACCTTGTTTCTCCTTTCAATTTATTGTTTTATTTCTGTCACTATTCCAGTATAGTATATATTCCCTTAATTACAAGTTTTTCTTATATACTCTATTGATATATTTTTCGGCTATGTATATTTGTAGTCGCTGAAATATGCATATATAAAGGAAGCGAAAATTCCAGTTCGCTTATTTTGGCGACTCGTTTGACCCAGATTGACCCTGCTTTAGCTTCCTTCATTTCGTCCCAATCTGGAATTGTCGTGCAATGTTCGAATGTATTCTCTCCTCCCCAAGCATAACATTTTTGCCGGAGTGATTTTCAAAAGTCGTGATCTGAATTGCAACATCTGAAGTAACACCAGAAATATACGAACACAATTAATCTTCTCATGTAGTTTTCAGTCAAAAATGGACTTTTCAATTGAATATCAGTTTGAGATTCAATCTATTTTCAATACAACCAATATAACTAATCTAATAACCCTTGCCTGAAGAAAGGGTGTATACAAGTCGAATTGAATACACCCTTTAATTTAAACTATCACTATCCTATAAAAACAACTGCTTCCTTACGCTGAAACGCGCTAGGCAATTTTTTTATGAGTGTTATTACTCGTTCAACGAGTTTATTTTTGTGATCCTCCTCTAAATTTCTTTCTGCCCAATTCTGAAGTTGTCGAAGCTCAGACAAAATATTTGGTAAGTCTTCCTCCTCAACATCAACTCCTGTTGAAAACAAATCTATCCATTGTAATCCTAAAGAATCGATAGCTGGTTGCCAACATTCATTAAAAAATGATTCTGACGCAACGGGAAGAAAAAAACTTTTTTCAAACTCATTTTGTGGTTCGAGTATCATAACGCTCACTGACATTTATTTTCCTCCTCCAAACTGAACACTAAATTTATAATCTGGAAACTCCTTTTTAAGCTGATTTAGGCTGTTCTCAGCAGCTTTTCTCAATTCAGGTGTATCACCATCTAATCTAAATACAAATTCTCGAATATCTTTAATACTATCGAGATGGGGAATATCAGATGAACTATTTTTTGTTGCTCTTGTAGTAAATGCATTATTTTCTAGTTCATTGATTCGGTTTCGAGTCTTTTTTAATAATTGTTTATCCGTAAATTCTTGGGGCGTTTGAGCAGGTAAACCTGTCTTAGGATTTACTTTATCCAATCCTTTTGCAGATTTATCTTCGTAGAATATTTTCTTTTTCAAATCAATTTCATCGAATTCTCCTATAGATTCACCTTTTTTATTGACAATCTCCACTTCTTTTGGATTTTTAATCGTAGAAGGCGGTTGACTTGTCACTTCATGATGTACGGTGGAACTTGAAGGCCTTGAATTTTTACCTCCACCTTCCCCTTTTACCATCTGCCACAGTTCTGCTGTTTTTTCCCCTACTCCATTTGCACTTTTAACCGCAGTTGTAGCTCCATGCGCCGCCAAAGCTGCCGATCCAATTAATCCTGGTACTCCGATTATACTCCCTACTCCTGTAGATGAAACAGCAACTGATAATCCTTCTCCACCTATTCCAGCTACTACCTCACCAGCCCCTTGCAATGTTGTAGCAACATTCCCAAGAATTTCTCCTACTTTAGCTGCCATGGGATGATCATAATCCCGTTCTTTATCTGGCAGCATCCCCAATGTCAAATTTTCCTGAATAGTTCCTTTTGCTCCCTGTGCAGTATCCCAAAGGATTTCTCCTTGAAGTTTGCTAGCTTCCAATTGAGCTTCAGCCTTGGTGATCTCAGCTCGTCCGATTTGTTCAAAGATTTTATGTAACCAACCTTCACCTGTGGATGCCGTTTTAACAGGGGCTCCAAGCCACGGCACATCCAGTACGACTTTCTCCCCGTCCACCTTTGTAAAGTTTTTTGAAATAAAAATAAGTTCCTGTGCTACTGTTGATAGTCGTTCAAGCGTCACACTCATGGATTGTCGAGAAACCTGAAATTCTTGAAAAAATCTCTCTTGGGTAGCTCCCGACCAGCCTTGTTGGACAAAATCAATTCGTCCACTCAAAAAATTCAGCATACGTTCCATTTCATGCTTACCTTGTAAAAACTGATCAGCAACTTCCATCAGTTTGTCAGGTGGAACTAATATTCTCCCCATTCTACCACGCCCACTTTAATTTTGATGGAAATAATCTTATCAGAAGGAGATGTTTAGGGACAATCCATCTATTATCCTGATATTTCCTTTTTATATTATGTGACCAATGGACTGAAATAAACAGGTTACTATGTCAAAAGTATTATACCCCTTATTATAAGTTACATGGATCAACGTAGCACTATTAGCTTTAAACTTCGCCCCTAACCATATTCTGCAACTCATGAATTTTTTATAGTTATGTAGCTGCTGAGTTGTTATGTTCAAATCAATGGCAATATCCTCTTGAGTTTTTGCCAAACCAAAATAATTTTGGTTTGCCTCTTTTGATGGTTAATTCCATATTTAATTCCATAAATTCTTTTCAATTCTACACAAATCAAAAAGGCTAGACGGAATATCCCATCTAACCTTCCACTGAATTTGTTATATGTTTTAGTGTTCTACCTTGTTTCCCATAGAATCGTTTTAGGAGTGCACTGTTTCAAAACCTTTTTCATTTATTTTTTTTACACGTTCATGCTCCTCCAATTTGATCTTGGAGTTGGATATGACTATGCGACTGAACAGGCACAGTAACAATAAACAAAAAACTAGCTGCGAAGATTAGCAGTATTATTTTTTTTTTTAACATTACTTAACCACACCTTTTCAATAAGATTTAAATACTCCGCTTTGGTTTCAGGAACCGCATGAGCGCGAAAACACTCAAACAACCCTATACAATTTATATAATAAGTCTCATTATTCAGTATATGATAACTTGCCAATGCATACATCAAATTTTTAAAACCATCACTATACATGCCTCGATGTAAATAATAATAGGCCAACTCATAACCAAATCGTGCAAACTGTTCTGGTATAACTTGCTTAGTGTACATGTCAGATGATGGCTGTCCGAGTTGCGCAAAAGAGTCAATAAGCGTTTCAAAGCGTTTAAGGACATCATCCACATCTAACTGATATCAGTTAGCGGCAAGCATTACGTTCAACAGCTTAGTAATCATTTCTTTGGTTACATTTGTTGATGCAATGTACTCAACATAATCCGTAAGCACACTTGTATCTCCAGAAAGGAGTTTATTAACATAAGTATTACCTTCTGCCCAATCTTTGAACAAGTGAACCCAGTGCTGAGTATCCTCGTCATTCTCCAAGACCCAATCTAAATCGGCGTAGGCATATGTATATTGTAATGCCTGCTCATAATCGTCTTGCGCTTCACATACACTTGCACACAGTAAATCAGCATAAGTGATGTACACAAACATGGGACGACTTAGCTTATTAGTTGATTCATCATGCTCTCTACTCTTTTGTTGGTGTTTCAAAGTATATTGGATTTTCGCTTTATCTCTCATTTTCCCTGCCATTTCATCAACCTTGTCCCATTTACGCAAAGACCTATACACGTTGGCTAAATCCTTCAATGCGTCAAGTTGGTCTATTTCATCTAGTCGCTCAACAAAGACTTCAAATATCGTAGCTGCACTGAGATTGCGATTTTGATCTTCTCCAATCTGAATCTTGAATATACGATATTGACAGACTGCCAAGCGTTCAGAATGTTGGTACTTTTCCGTTTCGGCTACACCCACGTAGAGTAGTAGTGCAGCAGCATGTCGTTTTTGTTCAAATAACTTTTCCGCAATTTCAAATAACTTGGGTGAATAGAGTAGATTGTCCATAATATGTCCAACCATTCGACTGATCGCATCCAGCTTGTCCAGTTCCGCACAACGATACAACAACGGTTCAATTCGTCTCATGTTGGGGGGAAGGTCGATAATGTAGTTTTCTATGTATAAATCGTATAAGCGACCATCTGGTAAACCCATAGCCAAAGTGATTCGATCAAGCTGTTCCACGGAAACAGGACGATGTTGTGTAATCCAATTACTAAGCGTTCTTTGATGAACCCCTGAATATTCCGCAAATTGAGCCAACGTCATATTATTTTGTTTTAAATAATCTTCAAACTCTGCCGAAATCGTAGGTGTATGCTTCATGCCATAACCCCCCCTTGTCAGGAACTTGTAGAATATCAACTTATAAAAAGAGAACTTTTGCAATCATATGATAAAACAACCTTTCCGCAATATATCATACCATCTTTTGGCATAAAATCATATACCTTTCATATATGTACTTAAGATACCTTTTGGGATAGTTTACGATGGTTTCATGATTAAAAGTATCGTCTTTATGTTATGTATAATTTATTGGGTAAATCATAATACAACTCATCCAATACAAAGTTACCAGATTAATAGTTACGTTCATATTCCCTTGTAATTTATCTATGAATTGAGCTTAGATTGGATATATAGCATACAAGCAACCTTAACGATATTTAGGATGGCATCGAGTAAAATTTATGCTGTGTCGGGGAGTGGAAGTGCTAGGGGTATATTTGTAGAAAGTGAATGGTCAATTGATTTTAACCATCCCCGGGTATCTATAGAAGCAAAATCAGTTCATAAAATAACTTCAGTGTGTAGGTAGATGTGCTACTGCATTATTTGGAAATTTAATAGGCGCTTTGGGTGTAAACTATCCCCCTTCTTCAAAATATATACCCTAATATGTGGTTATTAATAAACAAAGAAACCTAGCATGCTTACACTAGGCTTGTGAGTGTGTACGTAGTGTACACATGATTATTATTTTATCCTACTTGTTTCTGTTGCTCATATTCCTTTACCCTACGATAAAATGTGTTAGGCTTCATTTCTACACGCTTCATTGCTTCAACTGCTGTTATGCTGCCGTCCTTCCACTCCTTATAAACCGCAATGAAGGCATCACTTATTGCCTGTTTAGGCCGACCAAATACCACACCATTATTTTTTGCTGCTGCTATACCTTCAGATTGTCTACCGTTTATCTTCTCACGTTCACGTTCTGCCATGTAGCTGAGTAATTCAAGCACAATACTGGATATAACCTTCTCCAAGCCATTATGATATTGTCTGGTATCAAGGATAGGCATATCAAGAATAACAATGTGTGCGCCTATCTCGTGCGTAATATCTTGCCATTCACTTTTGATTTCTTCTGCATTCCGTCCAAGTCTGTCTAGTTCCTTGATGAACAGAATGTCGCCTTTTCTAAGTACACTCTTCAATGCTTGATATTGTGGTCTATCAAAATTCTTGCCGCTTATCTTATCAATAAAGTAATCTCGTTCCATGATACCTAAACCTTGCATTGCTTCCAATTGTCTAGCTTCGTTCTGATCTTTCGTCGATACTCTTATGTAACCATAGTGTCTAATCTCACTCATATGGATCATCCTTTGCTATTTCATTGATTATATTATAGCAAAACCATGTCGAAATGTATATGAATACATATGAAACATTTCAAAATATTTTATATACTATTTGACATGTACCATAACCACTTATGACATACAATGGACCTCTATTGCAAAAGGTATACTTTATGACATAGTGTTGAAAAAGACCTTGGCTAAATTGAGCATAATAAAAAGGGCAACCGAAATCGCCCTAGATATTCCAATTATACAATTTAACTTTTAAATCCTTTAGTACACAAATCTATTTACTGTCTTCTTCCTTGATGTAAGTAGCATCATATTGAATGATCGCTTTTGTTTTATCCGTAGTCTTTGAACCATCGTAGACTACTTCATCTTGACTGAAATCCCCTACAGTCTGGATTGATTTAGTATCTTTTACAAACAATCCATCCTTAGTTGATATCTTATCCGGATGATTAAATCCTTCTAATACGTTATCAGGAATTATTGCTTTTGTAACACTATCTGACTCTCCAGAAGTATCGCTGCTAGCAAAAACACTATTAGTAATTACCACAGCGAACGCAATAGCACTAAAAGCGAGAAAAGCCACGCCCCAAGTTCTTGTTTTTACTCTCACAGAACCCCTTCTCTTCTAATCGATTTATATATCCATATATTGAAATCATATACAATCGACTACTTACAGTCAAATAGTCTGGAGTCGAGATTTTTATATTTTCGATCTCATGACTAGAAAAATTTTGTAAGTGAATAGCGATAGGGTTGAGGTTAACACATTATCAACCATATGAGGGAGGATAAGCCGCATCGACGCCCTTATCGAAGCTCAATCGTGAAACTTGGTCTTATGTTCAAAAACTCCTTATTCCATATGGCTTTTTGAGCCATTCTGGTTCAAAATTGTGCCTGAATATATTTACATCGTTCCATATCGAAAAAACAGTGAAAATGCAGACAAATAAAGGGATTTATAAAGAATTGCTTTGCAACGTGGTTTCAATCGTACGTATCGGAGAAAAATATCCAAAAAAGCTTGATACATCAAGGGATTTTTGAGCTTTTATAAATTAAATTGTGAAAAACTAAAATTTGAAAAATCCTTTAAATATCTATGTTTTTAAAAACAGCAAACACGTATCGTAATCGTAACAGGAATAGCGGAGTGGAAGTGTTATTTTCATGTTTTTTCATCAGTTTTCACTCTATCAAGCTGGTTCTATATAATAGAAGAAACTCAACTTTACCTCAAACAACTCACGCACAGTCATCTCCTCCACCGTCTTCTGTTCACCAGTCGAAGGGACAGTATGCTACTGATTAATAAAATCTAGACGATCAATAGATTCGGGTAGAGTGAGCATTTCGAATACTTTGCTGTTTGCCAAAAGCGACGACGTCGTCGCATTTCCAAACTGCTCAAAAGCTTTTATCATTCTTTGTGCTGTTCTGGGAGTAAAATCAACTGTCTTTAACCACTTTTCCCACTCACCATGTACCAAATCATTCTCTTTCACATGCTTCAATCGTCGCCCAATCTCAAACACTGATTGACCAGCTATTTGTTTGTAGCTTATAGAAGATGAAAACAGCGCTGGATGGTATGTAAAATGGGAAGCAGTGGGATAAAACTCCTTGCTTCCCATTATGCTTAATTTGCGTATATTAATTTAGAAATAAATGTTCTTTCAACCACTGCCTATAAAACTGCAGTTGCTCTTTGGTGTGAAAATAATGTTTTCCATGCTCCATCACTTTTAGATGGCAATGAAATCGGCTTGCAAAAGTAGATATCACATCATATTCACATAAATCATCTTCAGAACCATAAAGAATTGCAGTTGGCTTATTCCATGTATTAACCGGATGTGATTTAACATAGCAGTAATAATCCCAATAAAGTGTTTGTCCAATGGGTGTAGATATTTCTCTTTCAACTTTTAATCTATCCTCACTTACACTGAACCATGTCATCATATTTTTGATTATTCTCTCCATATCTAGCACTGGAGAAAGAAACAGGCATTGTTTAAGTGGGAAATTATTATAAGCAAGCAAACTAAAATACGCACCCATGCTACAAGCGAAGATACT
Organism: Paenibacillus sp. FSL L8-0158; assembly: GCF_038592965.1. GTDB lineage: Bacteria > Bacillota > Bacilli > Paenibacillales > Paenibacillaceae > Paenibacillus > Paenibacillus polymyxa_D. The sequence continues at coordinate 4,375,669 of NZ_CP151949.1, forward strand.
GATGTCATCCCATTGCTTTTGTGTGTAACGCATGATTATGTCAAGATCATGAACACAATTTTGAACTTTACAGGCGTACGCTTCTTCTTTGCGGTCACCATGTTCAGGCAAATCAAAACTAATGACTTGATGCCCTTGTACCGTTGCTTCTTCGGCAAATATAACGATCGCATCATCTGCCTTGTTTGACATATTACCGTGGATAGCTATAAATATCTTATCTGATTTACCACCCCACAAAATTGCCGGGATACCCTCTATTTTCAATTCTTGTTTTATTATTACTTTATCCTCGCTTAAAACAGCCAGTTGTATGTTGTCTTCCTGTTCAAAATGTTCTTTGCGATTCCACTGCTCCAAATTTATTTTGTTAGAATTCATGATTATCCTCCTAAAAGTAGTAGTATGGGTTTTTAACTTTTAGGAGCTGTCTTGTCTGTCAGTACCATACTTTCACCCGATTCCGATTTTTTTAATTGAGTGCTATACCATATGATGTGAGTATCTTACCTGTAACTGTTAATATGAATAGTTGAAGCTGGAACTCAGGCTTTCTACATTATGTCATAACCCTTGATATCCGTAGGTTTAATGCTATGTTAAATCCTCATCGCCTCTCAACAAAATACCTGTTGGTCATATACCAAGCTTTACCCTTCTCTGTATTAACCATACCCTTCTTGCTATCCAAGAATACAATATCACTACACTCCTTACATCCCCATTTATTCCTTTTATACACTGACTCTTCTATATAGGAAGCACCACATTTACATTCTACCTGAATCAATGTCTTGTGCTGACTGTATGCATCTGCTAACTGTTCACTGGCTTTACTTGCTACTGTAAATTGCTGTATCACTGCTATATGTTCTCTTTGCTCTGAGTATTCATTATGTACCTTAAAATCTGCTACCAACTCAGGGTTTAAACCAAAATATTGTTTACCCACTGTAGTCACATACTTACTTCCTACACGATATGATTCTATCCAGTCCTGTATTTGTTTAGTGGATAGATTAATAGTTCCTTTATACCGCTATTTAACGTGTAGGTCATTGTGTGATGCTGGTTTAGATTCATTTATCATTCGTCACTTCCAACCGTGGGAAATATGTAACATAACATAAAATCATTATAACTAACAATTTAAGACTTGAGCATTTGCAACATACTCTCTGGCTTTATATTAGCCTGTGTCAGAATTGCTTGTGATGTCTGAAGCATAATCCGATTTTTAGCCAACTGGGTCATTTGTTTAGCAATGTCGGCATCACGAATGCGAGATTCCGCAGAAGTAAGATTCTCCGTATAGTTGTTGATATTATTAATTGCATGCTCCAGGCGATTTTGGTAAGCTCCCAATTTAGAACGTTCTGATAATACTCTATTAGTAGCATTATCAATATCTTCTACAGTAATTGAAGGGATCACTTTGTAGTTATCGAATGAACCTTCTGAAAAGGCTGTAAACACTCCTGTATATCCTTCAACCATACTTGAGTTAACAGAGTAGCCGTTTATGTCACCTATCCCTTCAACCGAGAAGGTATAATAGTCTCCAACAACTGAAGCGGAAAGCTTATAAGTCTTTCCCACATTCGCTGCTTCTACTCCTATCATCCCAATGTTTCTATAGATTCCATTTACTCTTTCTCCTAAATAAATTGCTCCTTTTTGTGTATACCAGCCAAAGACTTCATTATCATAACTTTCACCTTTAATGATAATCCCTACATTTCCTTCTGGATCAGCAGAATTGAATTTCGCATCCACAGTTATTGTCATTTCATTATCCTTAATCACTTGAGACAATATTGTTTTGTCTCCTATACCTAATGTTTCTTGCCTAAGTTCTCCATTCTTTACACTCCACTGCCCAGCATCGGAAAACCACTGTGAGAATTTATTATGATCGTCAAAGTTTTCTTTATAGTGTAAGCCGAGATCCATGTTATTTATTGTAATTGGAATATTACCATCAGCGTAAACATTCCTAGAGAACGAGCCATCAAACAAATTAATCCCATTGAACTCAGTATTGCTAGTTATACCATCAATATGATCAAGCAATTCAACCATCTCATTAAGGATATTCTCTTTATCACTATTTTGTAGTATCCCATTTTCCTTCTGAATAATTAGTTCCCTGATTCTATGTAAAGAATCATTAACACTTGCCAAGGCTCCATCTGCTGTTTGTAGCAGAGAGATACCATCTTGAGCATTACGCGCAGACTGATTTAATCCACGAATCTGCGCTCTCATGCTCTCTGATATTGCTAAACCAGCCGCATCGTCAGACGCACGGTTAATACGTAGTCCTGATGATAACTTCTCCATCGTTTTATCGACAAAACCTGTACGCTTTTTTAAGTTGTTACTTGCAACTGTTGCCACAATGTTCGTATTGATAATCATATGTTCTCCCGTAATTCTCTGTCTTCATAAGATTTTTAAGTACATTATATTCTTTCAGTAAAATCATCGTTTTACTTACAACACACTATCAATATACAAGCAGAAAAGTATCACAAATTTTAAGTAACTTTCTAAAACCTGTGATACTTTAATTGGTATATTGAAGGTAGTCAAAAAACTTCTCTATCTTATTTACACGGTTCTAATATGTTATTTTCAGAGAGTTATTAATACTGTCTAATTCAATTCCTGCACCTAATCCCCTAGCAAAAACCTGAGCAGGAACATATGTAACTCCCTTTATTACTTTAGGTGCTGCGCTCACTGTTTCAGATGATCCATTGTAAAACACTATTTTGCTTCCAATGGTAAGTGTCATTTTACTATTTCCTTTAGTTACGCCAATGGTACCACTATTATTATCATAGTTCAGGGTAGCACCCAAGCCTTCAGCAATCTCACGAAGGGGAACCAAGTTGGTATTCTGATAAATCAATGGCTCACTACTAAAACTTAATTTATTTCCGTTTACATAAACTCTTAATCCAGATTCTTTATAAGCTGGCTTCGCTACTTTAGGCTTTGCAGCGCTCTTTTTAGGAGTCGATTTACTTAAACTTGAAGATGAGGAACTACGTGAAGAAGACCCTCCACCATTATGATAGTGATATTCCCCATCTTGGAGTCCCCACTTAGCACAGTTAGTACGACAATAATGCCCACCATTTGAATCAGTTCTACCCGGATGAGCATATGCTGTAGCACTGGAAAAAATCAACACTAAGGCGAATGAACTAGCTAGTACTTTCTTTTTCACTTTTCTACAACCCCTTTTTAGTATTATATACCTAGTATATTAGCACAATGTACCAATAAAAAGGAAGAATTTTGTTTTATACTTAAATAAATCCAAAAAAACGCCCATTACAGGCGCTTTTACTTATTCATCCATCTTAATATTTTCGAAATCGATTTCATTTTCTATAAATAGTATAAACAAACGGAAAAGCAACTACCCGCATTAGTTATATAAGATCGCAAGAGTAATTATAGTGTGTCGTACTAGTACTTTTCTATGATATCAGAGATTTTATATTTACCAGAGAAGTTGTCGACATCAAATACAACCCTTTTATAGATAGGAGTACCTGAGGTGTTTGTTACTTGCATATCGTATAAGAAGGAAAATGAATGTCCAACTTTATTGTCTCTGACAACTAATTTTTCACTATTGCTCTCTAGAATAGTGTAATCTGTATTTTCTCTATATTCAGCTTCCTTAACTATCAAAAAACCCATAAAGCTAGAAAATTTTTGTTTCTCATATTTGTTGTACCAATCTTCATCAAGGGTGAGAGTTTGCTTACCGTCATAACTTAAATGTTCTCTAGTGTTAATATATTTGAAATCCAACACATTTACATAATCAGTAAAATATTCATTTTTAAATTTACTTACAGACTCACCATGTTGTATGGCATTTAAGTAATTGTCCACTGTTGCTCTAGCCTTTTGTTCAGGAGTATTTAAATAGATAACAACTGACACAATAAACAATACACAGATAGCCGCAGTGATAAATAGAATTTTTTTGGATAATTTTCCTTTATTTTTAATAACTGAATTATCGACTGAATCAACATGATTATCGTTAAACTGCCGATCATCTTTTTGTTTAGCTCCGCATTTGTTGCAAAATAAACTTTCATCTTCTAGTGGATTATTGCAATTAATACACGAGTTCATTTAAAACAGTCCCACCTCTCAAATAATACCAATAGTTTACCATGTCTTGGGTAATGGGTCTATAGTAACAAAAAAGACACCTATTGCTAGGCACTTGATTAATATTTAGAGGGGTGATAGCTCTCGTCTTTCTACCTCAATGATGGATAACATTTGTGGTTATTTAGGTATCGGCTTAGAAGATTTGTTCGATATAGCAGAAGAAACAGAAGAATAAACCTACATTCCATTAAATTAACTACATAGACATAGAAAAGAGCCTAGACTAATCATCTAGGCTTATTTGTGTATCCTGATTTTACGTTGAATGAATCAAGTGTCCGAAGAAAATAAAATCCTAAAATGCTGCTGTTTTATTAAACTAACTTATCCCGTTAGTGTAAAGACCAACTGATTTAATAAATCCGAGAACTTACCCATGCAACAGTTGTTATTGCAATTGATGCCGCCATCAAAACAAATAAAATATAACCGGCTTTAGTTTTCACACTGCTTCGGTTATCATAAACCTCCGGCTTGATTCCTAACCCAAGCCACAAATCGCTAATAAGACTCACAACGACTAACGCGAAATTTTTGATCAGCTTCATGTTACAACGCTCCTTGTCCCAGCAATTGTTCTCGAATCAATTCCTTCTAAATAATACCACGTATTGGCTCTAATCTGCCGTTACTTCAATGAAAAAAAGCAGCCCCTCATGAACTGCCCTACTGCTAGTCACTTCAACAATAGGATGAGTTCATCCAAGGGCTACCTCATTTACCAAGTAATCCAACCACTTGTTCGTTTGTAACTGTGTAGGAGCTCGTATTTCTCACTACGCATCAGTCGTTTCATTTTTGTTCTATACAGACGATAATCATCTTTTCTTGCTACTTTACATTCTTTGTTGTAATGAACACTCTTGATTCCTTTACGGAAATTCTTAAGCTTCTCTCTTCTTGGATCTTTGGGCTTATTGTTGATCTCCAGACTACACTGTTTCTCTTCTTCCCAGGATTGAATCTCTTCCCGTATAAACATCTTCATCCCCGTTGTGCCGGGTTAGATTTTGGAATTTGAAGCCATGGCCTTAGACAAATGCAGTCAGACGCAGCAGTAGGATTGAGTAATTTACTGAGTAAAAAAGAAGAAGCAAAACTACTAGAAATTGAAGAAGAATTCTGTGACCTGAAGAGTGACCAGAAAGTAGAAAATGTAGCCGTTTAGACCAAGAAAAGCAAAGATACATAAGGAACTTTTGATAACATCCTCATTTGGGTATATGATGTAGACAAGATTATACTTCAATTGAAAAGGAGCGTGCCTTTATGTCTGATTCATTAGGAATGCTGACACCGGGTAAAAAAGTTTCTTTGAAAGAATGGGACCCCAAGGATACGAAGAGTATCAAAAATAAAGAAGAAATCCGACAGGAAACAGATCAATTGAAGGAACGCTTCGCGGAATTGCAAAGTAAATTATTTACGGAGAAGAAACAAGCCGTTTTGTTTGTATTTCAGGGCATGGATTGCAGCGGCAAAGATGGCGTCATCAAACAGGTATTTTCCAACCTTAACCCTGCGGGGGTGACTGTCCACAGCTTTAAATCACCTACGGCTGAGGAATTAAGTCATGATTTCTTGTGGCGTGCTCATAGCGTTACCCCAGGACGTGGCTATATTGCAGCATTTAACCGTTCTTATTATGAGGATGTGCTAATTACACGTGTTCACGGACAGATATCCGATAAGCAGGCCAAACGGAATATTAAGCATATCAAGCATTTTGAACAGTTGTTGCTGGATAATGGTGTAAAGGTGGTTAAAATCTTTTTACATATTTCAAAGCAATTTCAGTTAGAAAAGCTGATCGACCGAATTGAAAAGCCTCACAAAAACTGGAAACTTGATCCAAGTGATTTGCAGGAACGAAAATTTTGGAAGCAATATACCCAATATTATGAGGATGTACTAGAGCTAAGCGCAACCAAACAAGCTCCTTGGTATGTCGTTCCTTCAGACAACCGTTGGTATAGGGATTATACTGTGTTACGAATTGCCGTCCAAACGCTGGAGGAAATGAAGTTGTCTGATCCTGATCCAAGACCTGAACTCGAATCCCTTTTACCTGAATTGTACAAAGAACGAGATAAAAAATAGCTGTATAGGTACAGCACTAAGCTTCCGAAACCGTATCACGGCTGAGAATGCCTTGAGTCGGGATTGGAAGCTTTTATTGCATTTTTACGTGTTTTTTCGAAAATGTATAAAGCTAACTGACTCTGTACCCGATAGCCGCAGCTACAACTCCTACCACGACAGAGGACAGTACATACGTAGCCATGCGTCGGTATTCTTTACGCTCCATCAGTTGAAGAGATTCATAGCCGAATGTGGAAAAGGTGGTATAGCTGCCACAAAAACCTGTTCCTAACAGCATCCAGAGTGCAGGAGACAACTGGTGTTGCGTAAACTCGCCATAGAGCCAGCCTAGCAGCAATGAACCGCTGACGTTAATGATCCACGTCCCCCACGGGAATACGGTACCAAATCTCTTTCCGGCCCACATGCCAAGCCCGTATCTCGCCAGTGTACCCATAATCCCGCCTGCCGCCGCCCACCAGATCATAAGCGTTCCTCCTTGGGAGCAGCCTGCGTCATTTTTGTACCTAGGCGAATACCTGTCCATGTCAAAAACAGCCCTCCGCCTACGCTAAGCAGCAGGTACAACACAGCTGTCAGCATACGATCATGAACTGTGAGGCGTACAGCATCCACTGCAAAAGTGGAAAAGGTGGTAAAGCCCCCTGTAAAGCCTGTTCCGATGGCAAGCCGCCAGCGGAGGTTGATCCGCCACGATCGCAAGGTTACCGTAAAGAACCAGCCAAGAAACAGGCAGCCGATCCAATTAATTAATAGCACACCAAGTGGAAAATCCGCACCCGCCGCAGGCAGCAGCGATTGCAGGCCATAACGGGTAGAGGTTCCAAGCGCTCCGCCCGCGGCAACGAATAGCACGTCTTTCATCTTTTTATCCCCTTCTTCGCTCTTGCACGATCATGGTATAACGTGAAGATATCGGTACACACTCTGTATATTAAGTCGCACATATATTAAGACTGTGAATCCCGCCAACGCTGGTTTTGCCTGATTTTTGACTCATTCCCCTGCTCAGTAGCGTGATAGAAGGTTTGGTCTGCTATCGCATCGGGCAAATATTGCTGCTTCACATAATGATTCGGATAATTATGTGGATATTGGTAGCCAACATGACCGAGCTTTTCCGAGCCTTTGTAGTGTGCGTCACGCAAATGGAGTGGCACCTCGGCCGATTTGATATCGTCCATAGCCGACATGGCCCGTGAAATCGCCGTATATACGGCATTCGATTTGGGGCTTTCCACAGCGAACAAAATGGCCTGTGCAATGTTCAGCTTGGCCTCGGGCCAGCCGTTATTGCGATAAGCTTCAAGCGCGCTCACCGCTTGCACCATTGCCTGCGGGTTCGCCAGGCCAATATCTTCACTGCTCGCCGCGATGAGGCGGCGGATAAAGGTCATCGGGTCCATACCGAGTTTTTCTACGGCATACAGGAACCAAAACAGCGCGGCATCGCTGGAGCCGCGAATGCTTTTGTGAAAGGCTGACAGCACGTCATACTGCGTGGATTCATCTGCTTTGACAATCGGGCGGCGAATGGATTCCTCAGCGACTTCCAGTGTCACGTGAATCGTGCCGTCTGCCAGCGGAGGCGTCGTGAGCGCCGCCAGTTCCAGCGCATTTAAAGCGCGGCGGATATCGCCGTTCGCCATAGACGCGATGTGACCCAGTGCAGCTTCATCGACCTGAAGCTGCATGTAGCCAAGCCCTTTGTCCGCATCGCTTAAGGCGCGGCGCATAGCAGCCAGCGAATGCTCCTGCGTTAGCGCTTCAAGCTGGAACAACGTAGAACGGCTCATCAAAGCGCCGTTGACGTAGTGAAAGGGATTTTCAGTCGTGGCGCCAATAAACACGATCGTGCCCTTTTCCACCGCGGGCAGCAGTGCATCCTGACGTGAACTGTTAAAACGATGTACCTCATCGAGAAACAGAATGGTTTTTTTGCCATACATCGATTTATTCGTCTGTGCAAGGTCAATGACTTCTCTTACGTCTTTCACAGATGCTTCTACAGCATTCAGACGTACAAAATCGCCTTGCGTGTGTTGCGAGATGATATGTGCCAGCGTTGTTTTGCCGCACCCCGGTGGTCCGTACAACAAAATAGAAGAAACCTGATCTGCCTCTATAGCTCTTCGCAGTAGCTTACCTGGACCCACAACATGCTCCTGTCCAATATATTCATCCAGCGAAGTCGGGCGCAAGCGATCCGCAAGCAACCGATTGCTTGGCGTTGACTCTTGGGAATATGAAAATAAGTCCATTTCATTCACTTCCTTATGGTTTATGAACGAACACTTTCTTTTATCTTTGAAAACATACTATTAGGTTCGCTCATACGGTTGAAAACATGAAAATTCAAGTCATCTATAATCCTCATACGGTGTAAACCGTCTTTTATTCTACCATATCCGTTAACAAGTTGCAGATAGCGTGGTCATGGCACAACTGTAGGTCTTCAAGTCAGTCGCCCACAAAAAAAGAAAGAACAGCCTTAGACGAAAGATGAATTTCGTGGCTGTTCCTCGACTCACATGACTTCATAATTTCCATCACTAAGATAAACAGTAAACAAAAAGGAAAAATAACAACTCAGGCGATACTTTACAACGCTTTTTCTGTTTACTCTATCTGTGCCTGTACGTAACTAGGAAGTGAGCCATCATGCAATAGCCAAAGCTCATGCAGCGCACGGGTACATCCTACATACAGCAGCTTGGCATCCCATGCCCGTTCTCCATAATGCTCATGGTCGGCATCCGCCACAATAACTGCATCAAACTCCAGACCTTTGGATAGATACACAGGCAGTACCGACAAACCGCCTTCATATTGCTTCTTACCACCGTCAATCAAATTCACATCCAACCCCGCGCTTGTGAAAACCTCATACAGTTCCACAGCCTCTTTTAAGGTACGTGTCAGTACAGAAACAGTACGATACTCCTTGGAGGACAGCTCTTTTAAAGCGGTGAGCAAACTCTGCTCACGCACCGATGAGTCGTAAGATATAGTGCGCACCGGATCGCCACTACGAAATACTGGAACTGCCGTAATACCGCCGCGAACTCCCTGCTCCAAAATCGTGTTTGCAAATTCTATAATTTCCAAGGTTGATCTATAGCTCCGCGTAAGTGCAAAATACCCTGTATGTTCCGGCGCAAAAAGAGAACTCATTTCCTCCCATGCATGTACGCCACGGTATTCATGAATGCCCTGCGATAAATCGCCCAGTATAGTAAAGGAATGCCCTTTCACGAACAAATCCAGCAATGCGATATGAAAAGGTGAAAAATCCTGCGCTTCATCAATGACCACATGGTCAAAACGTTGAGATGATTCTACCTCATGAATCAGCACGTGAAGATACACTAACGCAGTCAGATCCTCTTCACGAATGATCTGTTTTCGCAGATCCGACTGTGTGGTCTTAAAAATAGCAGTCGGCAGAGAAGCCTTCATCTCCGCAGCCGTATCTGCGGGTAACCCTTTAGCTGCCTGAAAAAGCTGCTTGTAGAGCGTCAGTGCGTCGTATTGTGGCCATTTTTTAGCATATGCCTTTTCTCGTGCCCCTGCCTTTTTCTTGCGTTCCTTGAGTGCTGCCGCCGAAGGCGACTTTTTCAGCTCCATTTCAATCCAGCGGTGCACTCTTGCCAGCACACGCTCCTTCCGCTTCGCGAGCGGATAAGGCTTATACTCCTCATTAAACCAATTCAAAATCTCAGCTCGCGCCAGCACCGCTCCATCCCATGGTGAAAAATCCTCCTCGGGAACGGAAATGGGCTCCAGTCGTTCAACAAAAGCTTGAAGTAACTCCATAAAGTGAACTGAACCCTTGAATCTTCCCGGCGCCTCATCCATGGATTCCTCTCTCAGACTGCCACTCTCAAACCAATAAGATAATGTTTCGGCAGAATCAGCCAAAGGTAAATCCAAACCCAACAAGTCCAGCGCCCAGTCTGCAAATGTACTTTGCTGAATATCCCCGACCCCCAGCTCTGGAAGTACATCTGAAATATAGTCGAGAAACATATGGTTTGGTGCGAAAATGACCATTTTGTCCGCTGATACCTGATCCTTGTATTGATACAGCAAAAATGCGAGACGATGCAGCGCTACCGTCGTCTTGCCACTACCCGCTACCCCCTGAATAACGAGGGCAGTATTTTTAGCCGCGCGGATGATCTGATCCTGCTCCGCCTGAATGGTAGATACGATATCACGTAAACGGTTATCCTTGTTTTCACCCAAACGATAAACGAGAAACTCATCAGAAACGGCAGGCTCGTCGCTTTCACGATTATACGTATCGGCTACCCGCTCCAGGATTCTTTTCCGAATGACAACGTTGCGCTTCAGATAGACCAAACCCTCAATAGTTCCCTCAGGAGCTTCATAGGACGCGGTTTCTTCACCACCTGTAAACGAATAAAATAAGCTGGCAATCGGTGCACGCCAATCAATCACCAGCGGATACGCTGACGTTTCTTCACGCTCCACTCCAATTTTACCGATATAAAGCGGCTTCCGCTGCCCTCTGCCACGCTCGTCAAAATCCATACGACCAAAATAAGGCTCCTGCGAGCTTTTAGCCAAAGCCTGACGTTTTTCCTCCCGTGCCGATTCCAGCACTTGCTCCGTAAAATCATGCCCAGTATATACCGGCGTATTGCGAAGCCGTTCCAATCTCCGATCAATTTCCTCCATAGCAAGCGACAGCCTGTGCTGTTCTTCTTGATAGGCACTTTGAAACTCATTCTCCATTTCAGTTACCTCCTAAGAATATCAAGTCTCGATTTCTGCATCATCCACTTGCTCCGACACAAAAAAAGGAAAGTAAGCGTAACACATTTAACCATAAAAATCCAACCTTATTTCCTAATACGCCTATTTCCCTACTCTTTCACAAAAGTATCGAGCTTTTCGGCACCAACGAAGCGGGTGATTTGAATCCGAAGAAGCGGAGCGTTCGCCTTTGCCCCTGAATTCCCCCCTGTTCTCATTACAATCAGAGGAATTCAGAGGCAACAGCGATCGGAGGATCAAATCACACGCGAAGCGGCCTTTAAAGTTCCACCTTTTCCCCCATCTCCACAAACTGCTTTTGAGCCAGCTCACGGTAAACCTGATGGGACTCTAATAACTCAGTATGAGTGCCTGCACCGGTCACCTTGCCCTTGTCCAACACGATAATCTGATCGGAGTGAACCACCGTAGACAAACGATGAGCAATGACAATCGTCGTGCGTCCTTCCATCAAGTTCGCCAGGGCCTTCTGTACCTCATGCTCAGATGAGCTGTCCAGACTAGATGTAGCCTCATCCAGCATGAGGATGTCAGGGCTACGAAGAAGCGCACGCGCAATAGCGATCCGTTGACGCTGACCCCCGGACAGCTTCATTCCCCGTTCTCCCACCTCAGTGTTGTAGCCTTGAGGTAGATCCATAATAAATGTATCCGCATACGCCATCGTGGCTGCTCGTCTCACTTCTTCCAAGTCAGCTTCGCGCCCCAAGCCATATGTAATATTATCTCTGACCGTTCCGGTCATCATTGAGCTTTCCTGCGATACATAACCAATTTTGGAACGCCAGGAGGAAAGTGTATATGATGATATTGGTTCGTCTCCATAACGAATTTCCCCTGTATCCGGCACATAAAAGCGCTCTAACAACGAAAACAAGGTGGACTTTCCACTTCCACTCGGCCCCACGAATGCTGTCGTCCGGTTAGCCGGAATGACCAAGTTCGCATGATGAAGAACCTCTTCACCTTCGGTATAGGAAAAGGCAACATCACGAAGTATAATATCTCTGCTCTCTTTTGCCGCTTCCTGCTTCAACTCGAGCGGTTCCTCTTCATGATCTAAAATCGTCTGAATCCGTTCAGTGGCCCCCACCACCTTTTGCAGACGTGAATACAGGGTCGTGAATTGTGCCATCGGTGTGATCACCTGAAATAGCAGCAAAATAAAAGCCACCAAATCCCCGGCGGTCAGCACACCCGATGCAACGCGCACACCACCAACACCCAATATAATGACCAGCACTGCCGTCAGCAAGAAGGTAGAAATAGGACCTACAAGGGCCAGGATACGTGACTCTTGCAAACCGAAGCGGAACATCCGGTAAATACGATCCTCACCGGCCTGAGCCTCTCTACTTTCGGTTCCGTAGGCCTTCACCAGTCTGATTTCGCCGATAACCTGACTCAACACTGAGGTCAGATCTGCCATCTCATCCTGCTGTTTTTTGGAGATGCGGTACATTTTTCTGCCTACCGGAAATAAAATCAGGGCTGTTAGCGGAACAATAGCCATAATAATGAGCGTCATCACCCAATCCAGATAAAATAACAATGCAATACCACCAATAATTGCAATCACATTAGAAATCAAATTGACTAGATACTCCGTAATTAAGTTCATAATCAGGCTTGTATCATTAGTGACGCGACTCATCGTATCTCCTGACCGATTCCGATCAAAGTAAGGGATAGGTAGAGATAAGATTTTATGCCATAAGCGTTTGCGCAAATTAGCCACAATCTTATGCCCAGCATAGTTCAACATATAGATAGAAACTGCCGAAGCCACCGCTTGAATCACAAAAGCGCCAAGCAGACCAACAATGACCATACGGTTTAGTGAAGAAAAGGTCAAGCCATCAATCAACCCTTTGGTCATCATGGGTACGATTAAACCAGCCATGGTCTGAATCAGGGTCAGAATCAGGGCGATGATCAGAATGGCTTTGGGCGGATGCGCACTCGCAATCAATTTGATAAACCGCCCCATGCCAGCCTTATCCGGTCTTTTACCCGGCTTTTCCTTCATCCGGTCCTCCTGCTCTTCTTGGTGTATATGATGTTCTTTTTCCATATACCATCAACCTCGCTTCCTGTCTGACCATTCTTGTTCAAACAACAACACCCGCGCTCTGCGCGGGTATGAACAGTACAATCTATCTTCGAGTTTACTACACCAGAGAATGAAGCACAAAATTTGCCACAAACAGTACAGATATGATATATAATGCGATAGGTACTTCCTTGCCCCGTCCTGCTGCCAGCTTGGCTACGGGGTATGCAATAAAACCAAATGCCATTCCGTCTACAATACTATAAGTAAAGGGCATCATCACCATGATCAGAAATGCAGGAAACGCTTCAGTAAAATCACCGAAATCCATCTCTCGCACATTTTGCACCATTAGCCCCCCAATGATGATCAACACGGGCGCAATGGCACTATCAGGAATATAAGCCAACAGTGGAATAAAGAAAAACGTCGCCCCGAATAAAATAGCAGTTACCAGCGGTGTCATTCCCGAGCGTCCCCCTGCTGCAATACCAGCCGTCGATTCCGCAGCGGCTACCGCCGGACTGCTGCCCAAAATACCGGCAAAGATATTGGTTACAGCCAACACACGCAAGCTGTTTTTAAATAAATCCGGTCTACCAATCATGTTGGTTTGTGCAGTAATCATACCAATATTCTCGAATAGCACAATGAGTAGGAGCAAAAAGACAGCGATCCAGAAAGCTACCGAGACAATGCCTGAAAAGGAAAGCTCTCCAAACAATTGCCCATACTGTCGCACCGTTTCAGAGGTTCGTACCGTGCTTGTAGGCTCTACAGCTCCCAGTATATAAGCAAGCCCAGTTCCCGCCAAAATACTAATTAGTAAACCTCCCTGAACGTTACGCACAAACAATACAATAGCGAGCAGCAACGTTACACAAGCCGTAATTACCTTGGGATCATTAAAATGGCCAATAGCCACAAAAGTCGTCTGATGAGCAATCACGATGCCGCTTTTTTGCAATCCGATAAAGGTTAAAAACAAACCAATGCCTACCGTAATTCCGTGCTGCAAATTATGGGGAATCGCTTGGCTAATCAGCTTGTACAATGATGTAAAGGCCACAATGGCGAATAAGATCCCTGTGATGGCAACCACCATCAACGCTTCCTGCCAACTCAGCTTCATAGAATGTACGAGCGTATAAGTGAAAAAGGCATTAATCCCCATCCCTGGTACAACGACCATTGGAGATTTCCCACCAAAAGCCATAAGCAGGCAGCCGATCATCGATGTCAGCAGTGTCCCGAGCATCGCCCCTTGGAGGGGAATCCCGGCATCTGACAAAATAGTCGCATTAACCATAACAATGTATACAACGGAAAAATAAGAAATGGCCCCAGCGGCTAATTCCTTTTTCCAATGATGCTCGGGCTTGTAACCGAGACTTCTGGACCATAGTCCATCCTTCATACCAAAACCCTCCAGCAAGTTGTTCAATCTGTTTGCAGCAAGCTGCGCTTTTTCAAAACAAAAAAGAGCTGTAGCAACTGTGACACAAAGGATGTGATGCACAGAACTACAGGTCTTAAAGTGAATACATACTGTGTAAATCTACGAATGCACTGCCATGCTATTTTTGCAACTTACACACCAGCGTGTTCTAACAGATCCTTCACGGCTACACTAACCATGATTAGTCCTGCTACCGGAGGTACAAATGCATTGCTTGCAGGCGGCTGCTTCGCCTTCCGGATTTCAGGTGCGTTGGCAGGTACAATTTTTTTTGTAATTTCTTCACGTGGCTTCATTGGTTCCTCATCGGAGAATACGACCTTGACGCCTTTGGTAATGCCTTCCTTGCGCAACTTGGTGCGGATGACACGGGCAATCGGGTCCATTCTGGTTTGGGAAATATCAGCTACTTGAAAACGACTTGGATCCATTTTATTCGCAGCGCCCATACTGGAGATCAGCGGAATCCCCCGTTTCAGGCACTCCTTAATCAAATGAATTTTGTAAACAATCGTATCCGAAGCATCCAGCACATAATCCAGTTCGTACTTAAATAACTCCTCATACGTTTCTTCCGTATAAAACATGTTCAGTGCAATTGCTTCACATTCAGGATTAATCAGCTTCACACGCTCTACCATCAGATCAGCCTTTTTTTGACCTACCGTCGTTGTCAACGCATGTATCTGGCGATTAATATTGGTGATATCTACAACATCTTTATCAATCAAAATGATACGTCCAACACCTGTGCGCGCCAGTGCTTCCACTGCAATCGAACCGACACCACCGATACCCAGCACGGCCACCGTACTATTTTTCATAACCTCTAGACCTTCAGTTCCGATAGCCAGTTCCGTTCGTGAAAATTGATGCAACAATATGGTATATCCTCCCTCACTGATTTAAACTCTATTCTTGAACTCCAGCATACAAACCACGAACCCATTATCCATAAAAGGGTAACGGGTTCACGGCATTCTATAATCTATCCACAAGCCACTCGGTGCACTTATAAAGTCAAACGTTCATCTTAAGCTTTAGGAGTAACAGGTTTCGGGGCAAGACGGATGTGAAGCTGTTCCAATTGAGTTTGATCTACTTCGCTTGGTGCATCCATAAGCAGGTCTGTTGCACTGGCTGTTTTCGGGAATGCAATGGTTTCACGCAGGTTTGTACGACCTGCAAGCAGCATCACAAGACGGTCAAAGCCGAAGGCAATGCCACCATGTGGAGGCGTACCATATTCGAACGCATCTAACAGATAGCCGAATTTATCAGTAACTTCTTCCGGCGCCAGGTTGAGAGCTTTGAACATTTTCTCCTGAACATCACGTTTGTAAATCCGCATCGATCCGCCACCCACTTCGTAGCCGTTCAGTACGATGTCATAGGCTTGAGCGCGCACTTGACCTGGATCGGTATCCAAGAGGGCAAGGTCTTCATCCTTCGGACGAGTGAACGGATGGTGTTCCGCTACATAACGTTTTTGTTCTTCGTCATAGCCGAGAAGCGGGAAGTCTACAACCCAGGCAAATTTGAATTTGTTATCGTCGATGAGCCCCAAATGACGGCCAATTTTCAGACGAAGCGCGCCCAATACATCAGCAACTACTTTTTTATTATCCGCAGAGAAGAGTAACAGATCGCCTTCTTCGGCTCCCGTACGCTCTTTCAATGCTTCAATTTCTTCTGGTGTGAAGAACTTAACGATAGGCCCCTTGAATTCGCCTTCTTTCACCTGAATCCAAGCCAAGCCTTTTGCTCCATAACGTGCAGCATAAGGACCCAGGTCATCAATGTCCTTACGGCTCCACGTGCCACATCCCTTGGCATTGAGAACTTTAACTTCCCCGCCCTTTTCAATTACGGAAGCAAATACTTTTACACCACTGGTTGCCACGATATCATTGACATTAATCAACTCCAGACCAAAACGCAGGTCAGGCTTGTCTGATCCGTATTTATCCATCGCTTCTGCATGTGTAATTCGTTGGAACGGTGTTTCCAGTTCTACTCCAACGGTTTCTCTAAACAATTTCACCATAAGACGCTCCATCATAGGCAGCAAATCATCCTGTTGCATGAAGGAGGTCTCAATGTCGACCTGCGTAAATTCAGGCTGACGGTCAGCACGCAAATCTTCATCACGGAAACAACGTGCAATTTGGTAGTAGCGCTCCACGCCACCGACCATCAGCAATTGCTTGTACAGTTGTGGAGATTGCGGCAAGGCGAAAAACTCACCTTCATGTACCCGGCTAGGTACCAGATAATCACGGGCGCCCTCTGGGGAACTTTTTGTCAAAATCGGTGTTTCCACCTCAATGAAATCCTCACCGTCCAGGAAATCACGGAATACTTTTGCTGCTTTGGAACGCAGCTTCAAGGTCTGATGCATTTCCGGACGACGCAAGTCCAGATAACGGTATTTCAAACGCAGTGACTCGTCTACTTCTACGCCATCTTCAATAAAGAACGGAGGTGTTTTGGATGCATTCAATACTTCTATTTCAGTGACACGCACTTCAATTTCACCTGTAGGCAGGTTCGTATTGATCGTTTCTGCATCACGTTTAACAACAGTACCAGTAACCTCAAGCACATATTCACTGCGAACACGATCCGCAATTTGCAGTGCTTCACCGGAATAGGCCGGATTAAACACGATTTGTACAATTCCGCTACGGTCACGCAAGTCTATAAAAAGTACGCCCCCCAAATCACGACGGGTTTGTACCCAACCGTTCAATGTAACTGTTTCTCCAATATGCGCATGAGTCAATGCGCCGCATTGATGACTCCTTTTCATAATACACACTCCTGTTATGTTTAGTAGTTAATGCTATATGACAGCCAGAGGGAAACTCCCCCTGACTGATGTTACAATCATCTTCTTTATCCTAGTTCTTCCACCAGCTGATCCAGCTTAACGGTACGCTGCTCACCAGTTTCCATGTTTTTCAGTGCAATTTCACCTTGAACCAGCTCATCCTCACCCAGAATCGCAGTATACCTTGCTTTAAAGCGATCTGCTGATTTCATCTGCGCCTTCATCTTACGCCCCAGATAATCTCGTTCTGCGGAAAATCCAGCTTGACGCAATTTGAATAGTTGTTTGGTTACTTCCGTTTCTGCCGCCTCACCCAACGCCACCATATAGATATCTAACGGCTTGGATTCGTTCAGTTTGACACCTTGATGCTCCAAGATCAGCTGAATTCGCTCCAGTCCAATGCCAAAACCAATCCCCGGCTGATCCGGTCCGCCCAGATCTCCAACCAATCCGTTGTAGCGGCCGCCTCCACCGATCGTGTCTATGGCCCCAATTCCTTCGGCTTTGAATTCGAACGCTGTCAACGTATAATAATCCAGCCCCCGTACCAAGCGCGGGTTAACTGTATATTCCACACCCATGGCATCCAAATTTTGCTTCACTTTCTCAAAATGTGTGCGAGATTCATCGTCCAAGCTATCCAAAATCGAAGGTGCACCTCCAAATTTGTCCTGGTCATCTTTGCTATCCAGCACTCGTAGTGGATTACGCTCAATGCGTGCCTGGCTCTCCTTGGTCAACGTATCCTTAATTGGCATTAAGAAGTCCACCAGATGCTGACGATAAGCTGCGCGGCTGGCTGCATTACCGACGGAGTTAATCTCCACCTGTACTCCTTTCAGACCCAGCTCACGGCAGAATTGATACCCGAAAGCAATAACTTCTGCATCCAGCGCCGGATCTACCGCCCCAAATGCTTCAATTCCAAATTGGTGAAACTGGCGCTGACGCCCAGCCTGTGGGCGCTCATACCGGAACATCGGACCGATATAATACAGCTTAGTTACATCCGGCTCCCCATATAGTTTGTTCTCCACATAGGAGCGGACAACCCCTGCTGTTCCTTCCGGACGCAAAGTCATGCTGCGCTTCCCTTTATCCTCAAAAGTATACATTTCCTTTTCCACTACATCCGTCGTTTCACCCACACCTCGAACGAACAAATTCGTTTGTTCGAACATTGGTGTACGAATCTCTCGGTAATTAAAGCGGCGGCTAATCTCACGGGCTTTTTCCTCGACCACTTGCCATTTTTCTACACTGCCCGGCAGCAAATCTTGTGTTCCCGTCGGTTTTTGAAAGGCCATTAACGTATCCCCCCATCGTTGTATTTCATATTGTGCTCTTTCTTCTTGCTCCACTTTCAATATAAAACAAAAAATCCCTCGTCCTGTTAACATTAACAGGGACGAGGGATTGTCGTTTACAAATCACCCGTGGTACCACCCACATTCCGGAGTTTACCCAAACAACCAGCATAAAAATCACTCATTGTCCGTCAGCAATATACTGACTCCGCTCATACGTATAACGCCCGTAACGCGCAGTACGGCTATTATGCAGGACCATCCACTGTCGGCACAATTACAATGTACTTTCAGTAGGGTTTCCTCAATTGTTCGCCGCCTGTTCTCGGGGAGGTCATTCATCCGTTCATCAAGGGAATTTTTACAGCCTGGAAATTCCTCTCTGCGCTTGTGGGTTCGGAGTACTTGGTCCCGTCATCAAATCATTTTTCATTATTTTATGATTTTAATGAACCGCTTCGACAAAGTCAAGACATTCTCCCTATAATCGGACAAATAAGTCCTATAAAAAGAAAATAACCTGCGGAAACGGTCCGCAGGTTCAAAAGATATATCAAAAGGGGGTCATGCTGTTATTATAAACAACGAATATTAAGGAATGATGTTTCGAATATTACAATTGTATTACAGTCACTCTTTTGTAGCTAGATTCCTCGAGTATCGTCAATCTGGTATCGCGCGCTCAGCTTTAATCCAACTGCGATACATATCCACGATTGGAGCGTAGCTTATAAATGACCTCATCATAATCGGCATCATTCACCTTTGCTGATAATACATACCGCAATTCATCTTGATCACCGTTAATATACACATCTGTTGCACGGAACAACCCTCCGTCATGATTCGTTGTTCCGCTCCGATCTTCATCCAGATCCCTTTGGGCTGAGCCAGAGTTAATCTGGCCATCCTTCGCATCTGGTAAAATATTCTCGCCATAAGCACCCGCCGCAGGGATTGCCGCACCCGCTGAGCCTCCTGTGCTCACAGAGCCTGTATTGTTATAGGGGACCAGCGGAATTAAAACTCTCGTCTCCCGACCGAGCGCATCATCCAAAGCACCTACTTCCAAATGTTCGGTTCTATAAGCTTGAAGTGAAGCTCTGGCACCCTCAGCTTCATCTTCTGTGCGAAAATAAGCCTGAATCTGTTTTGCCATATCAAATCCTCCTCGTTTGGGAATTGTACTGGCATTAATCTAAGAAAATATTCGCGTGCAAATTACAATGCTTTTAATAACTCACGCACAAAGGCAGGCTCATCCTTAGGGGTCCGAGACGTAATAAAGTTACCGTCCACTACGGCCTCTCGATCCTCAAAATGAGCACCCGCATTAATCAAGTCATCTTTCAATGGAGGATAAGCTGTAATCGTCCGGCCTTGTAACAAATCGGCACTCGCTAAAATTTGTGGCCCGTGACAGATAGCGCCAATCGTTTTTTTGGACTCATTAATTTCAGTCACAAATTTCAGAACATTTGCATCCAATCGCAGATTTTCCGGGGAGGATCCGCCGGGAATAACAACTGCATCATAGTCACTTGATTTCACATCTGCAATGGCTTTTTCAATAGTATAGCTTGCTTTACCTTGCTTACCGCTCACTTTCTCACCTTGCTTCAGCCCAATAATATCTGCCTCATGTCCAGCCTTTTTTAATTCATCATAAGGTACCTTCATCTCGGAATCTTCAAATTGGTCAGCCAATAAAAATGCAATTTTACTCATTATTGTTCAGATCTCCTTTCCAGTTATCCTCGAAACAAGTATAAAATTAAGTTTGTTTGTCTACCACGATTTGTTATTACCCGCTTGATCTGTTTTTATAACAATCGCCAGCGGCGGAAAAGAAAAAGGAGCCTTTCGGCTCCTCACTAATTCAATACTACATATTTTATTTTGATCTCTTTGTGCTTCGGGTAGCACCTCATTAACGCTCCATTTAACCCGATTTACCTGCGCGGCAAAGCGCCGCGTCCTGGCTTGTCGATGGCTGTTGCAACATGCTGTAATAACGTATCAGCATTACGAGTAAGGCTGATTGCCTCCTGCATACTACCGGGAAAAAGCAGCACAGCGCTTCGATGCCCGTCCATTTTTGGGGTTTGACGCATAGCTTCGTCTCTCCTGTCACCCTTAGGCTATCCGCCTGGCTAATTACCAATCGGGATGACATTATGGTCCCTCTGAACAGCTATTTTATTCTACTCAGATTAAGCCATGGAACGCATAGCTACGAACGCTCGCTATCCAAAATCAGTGTCACTGGGCCCCAGTTCGTCAATGAAACATCCATCATAGCTCCAAAAATTCCCGTTTCTACCTCCAAGCCCTTGGCTCGAAGCTGACTGTTGAAGAAATCATACAGCTTCTCCGCTTCCTCCGGTTTGGCCGCCCCCATAAAGTTGGGCCTTCTTCCTTTGCGGCAGTCACCATACAACGTAAATTGAGAGACAGACAAAATAGCTCCACCGACATCCAGAACGCTGTCATTCATTTTACCTTCAGCATCCTCAAATATACGTAATCCCGCTGTTTTATCCGCCAAATAAACGGCATCGGCTGCCGTATCTCCCTGACCAATACCAACCAGCAGCATTAATCCGGTTCCAATCTTGCCGACCACCTTTTGATTCACCGTTACCTGAGCGTCTTTACAGCGCTGAATAATGATCTTCATCGCCTATCCGATATCTCCTTTAACCTTCCCTTTTAAAAGGTGCTTACAGCCGAATTACGGCTCTTTTAGCAGCCTATGGGTCTTTCTACCCAAGATGTGTTACAAAGGCTATAAACCTATCTGTACGCTTAATAAGGCTATTGCATAATCCGATGTACGGTGTATACATCCTTCACCCGTTTAATCCGTTCGACAACAGAATGCAAATGATCCGTGTTGCGAATGAGAATCGTGATGTGAATCATCGCCATTTTATTTTTATCTGTACGACCTGTAACGGCAGAGAAGCTGGTTTTGTTCTCCGAAATGGCCTGAAGCACTTCATTCAGCAAACCGTTGCGATCATGCCCCGTAATCTCAATATCGACACTGTAATTGACTTCCGCTGCTTCTTCCCACTCTACTTCAATCACACGCGCCTGGTCTTCGCCCGTACCCGAAGGAATATTCGGGCAATCCGTCCGGTGAACGGATACGCCGCGTCCACGTGTTACATAGCCAATGATGTCATCTCCCGGTACGGGATTACAACATCGTGCAAAACGAACGAGTAAATTATCGACGCCTCTGACGCTGACACCGTTGGTCGGTGTTTTTTTCCGTTCGCCCTGCGGCTTGTACTCCTTGACCTCGGTCGTCAATTCGATCAACCGTGCCTCTTCTTGTTCCTTACGCAGCTTCTCTGTCAAACGTGTACAGACCTGCGCTGCGGTTATACCACCAAAACCAATCGCAGACAGCATATCTTCGGAATCGTTAAAAGAGAACTTTTGTGCCACTTCCTGAAGCTTGTCGTCGCTCATCCACACCGATGGCTCGATATCGCGTTTTCTTAGCTCACGTTCCAGATTTTCACGGCCTTTTTCAACATTCTCCTCACGCTTTTCTTTCTTGAACCATTGTTTGATTTTACTGCGCGCGTGAGAGGACTGAGCAATTTTGAGCCAGTCCTGACTAGGTCCATAAGAATGCTTGGACGTCATAATTTCGACAATATCCCCGGTTTTAAGCCGATAATCCAAAGGTACAATTCTTCCATTTACCTTAGAGCCAATCGTTCGATTGCCAACTTCGGTATGAATACGGAAAGCAAAATCCAGCGGAACGGATCCGGCTGGCAACTCAATGACCTCTCCCTTAGGAGTAAACACAAACACAAGGTCAGAGAAAAAGTCCATTTTGAGCGATTCCACAAATTCCGACGCATCCTTCGCTTCATTTTGCAGCTCCAGAATTTCCCGAAAAAAGGTGATCTTATCCTCAAAGTTAGTGTTGTTTGCTCCGTTGCCTTCTTTATAGGCCCAATGGGCCGCAATCCCGAATTCAGCGGTACGGTGCATATCCACTGTGCGAATTTGTACCTCGGTAGGCTCCCCGTTGGGACCTACTACTGTCGTATGAAGGGACTGATACATATTGGCCTTAGGCATAGCGATATAATCCTTAAACCGCCCCGGCATCGGCTTCCACAACGTATGGATAATCCCCAGTGTGGCGTAACAGTCTTTAATGTTATCGACAATAATTCGAATCGCCAGCAAATCATATATTTCATTGAATTGCTTGTTCTTCGTCGTCATTTTTTTAAACACACTGTAAATATGTTTAGGGCGTCCGGACAGATCAGCCTGAATCCCCATCTCTTCCAGCTTTTCTCTGATACGCTGTATGACATTATCAATAAACTGCTCCCGCTCTGCCCGCTTCTTATGCATCAAATTAGCGATGCGATAATACTGTTGAGGATTCAGATAACGCAGAGCAATATCTTCCATTTCCCATTTAATCGCTGAAATACCCAGTCGGTTTGCAACCGGACAGAAAATCTCTAACGTTTCATAAGCAATCCGACGCTGGCTTTCCTCTGACTGATATTTCAAAGTACGCATGTTGTGCAGACGATCTGCTAACTTAATGACAATGACACGAATGTCCTGCGCCATAGCAATAAACATTTTTCGATAATTTTCGTTCTGTTGTTCTTCCTTGGAACGGAACTGGATACGCTCCAGCTTCGTCAGACCATCGACAAGCATCGCACATGTATCGCCAAAATGCTCGCGAATCTGCGCCAAAGACACCGTCGTATCCTCCACAACGTCATGTAAAAGAGCGGCGATAATGGAGATGGTATCCATCTGCATATTAACGACGATATCAGCAACCGCAAGCGGATGCAGAATATAAGGTTCACCGGACTTACGAGTCTGGCCGGAATGGGCCTGCTCGGCAAAATCATAGGCGTCCCTGATGCGGATAAGATCTGCTTCTCTGGTATAGGCCCCGGCCTTTTTAAGTAATTGCTCTATCCCCATTCTGCTCTATTCCGTGTCCTTTCTATGCAAAATGGAACCCGCCGATCAATGTCGCGCAAAGGTTCCCTTTTAAAAGTGATTTCCTACAATTATGACGGTTAGCACGTCACACGTCAACTATTACAGGTTTGGCATTGTAGCATTATTCTGTCACAGATGGATAAGTAAAATGAGGATTGTTGACGAATTGAAACGAATTATATTGAAAAAATTACGAAAAGTAATTAATGTATATAAGAATAATTGAAAGAACTAAGGAGTGAACTGCGTTGCAACGCGAAATTCAAGTTAATGAAAAGCTTCCAGCAGGACCCGGGTTCCTGCTCAGCGTACAGCATTTGTTTGCCATGTTTGGCAGTACCGTGCTGGTGCCGAATATTTTCGGCGTCGATCCCGGTATGATTTTGCTAATGAACGGTATTGGCACATTGTTGTACATCTGGATCTGCCGTGGCAAAATTCCTGCCTATCTCGGCTCCAGCTTCGCTTTTATCGCTCCCGTCAGTCTTGTGCTTAAAAACAATCCCGGCGACAACGGCTATGCTATGGCCCTCGGTGCTTTCATCATTACAGGTATTATTTTCTGCCTCGTCGCACTGGTGATCAAATATGCCGGAACCCGTTGGCTGGACGTCGTTTTTCCTCCAGCTGTTATGGGCTCCATCGTAGCCTTAATCGGTCTGGAGCTGGTTCCGGTTGCAGCAGGCATGGCAGGCATTATCAATGCCGATCCTACTAAAGCTTGGACTCCAGATCCCAAAACGATTACTCTTTCGCTCGTTACACTCGGGGTTACTGTTCTGGGTGCGGTATTGTTTCGCGGGTTTGCCAAAATCATCCATATTCTGATCGGTATCGTAGTGGGCTATGTGCTTGCTTATTTTATGGGCATGGTCAATACACAGGCCATCGCAGACGCTCCTTTTTTCGGACATCCTGCAATTACCACTCCAGTTTTTAATACCTCTGCTATGCTGACGATTCTTCCTGTTGCTCTGGTCGTCATCGTAGAGCATATTGGTCACTTGCTTGTGACTAGCAACATTGTCGGGCGTGAGCTGTCCAAAGATCCTGGTCTCCATCGCTCTCTGCTGGGCAACGGTATTTCCACCGTCATTTCCGGTTTTGTCGGTTCTACGCCTAATACGACTTATGGTGAGAATATTGGTGTCATGGCATTAACTAAAGTGTACTCTGTATGGGTCATTGGCGGAGCCGCTGTCATTGCCATCCTGCTGTCCTTCTCAGGTACGTTCTCAGCGATTGTTTCTAATATTCCAGCTCCAGTTATGGGTGGCGTATCCTTACTATTATTCGGTGTCATCGCTGCCTCCGGTCTAAGAATCTTCGTTGAGCAAAAGGTTGATTTCGCTAAGCCAACCAACATGCTGCTTGCGACCATCGTGCTTGTTGTCGGAATCAGCGGTACTACGCTCACTTGGGGCGCTGTAACCTTGAAAGGTATGGCATTGGCTACAATCATCGGCATCATCCTCAGCTTGTTCTTCAAGCTGATTGACGTGTTCGGCTGGTCCAACGATAAATCGCAAGAACCTTTAACCGAGAAAACACCAGATTGATATCTGTTTTTTAACTTTACCGCCGCTCCACGAGGTCACGGATCAACACGCTGAGCTGTTAAGAGAAGCGTGTAAGGATCCATCTCCCATGGTGTCGGCGTTTTTTTATGCAGGGCCTTTTTTCAAAATAAATACTCCTTCATCCATCTCCAGAGCCCCCCATCCACTTTAAACTTCGATAAGGAACAAGCAGTATTTTTCATCGACATTTTTAATTTTTTTCATACCTATCTCCAACAAAGAAACAAAATAGTCCGATGGAGCAACTCTTTAGATAAAGAGATGTTCCATCGGACTATTTAGACAATCCATACATAATTATTTCCCGGGAAACCCGGGTTTCGAAATACTTAATACGTAATCAGGGTGAACACATCTACGTCAGGCAGCTTCGCCCGACCGTTTAGATCAGACAGCTCGATAAGAAAAGCGGCCCCTGCCACATTGCCACCAAGCTGGCGTACCAAGTTCACGGATGTAGCAATAGTTCCACCTGTAGCAAGCAGGTCATCAGCAATCAAAACATTTTGGCCTGGTTCTATAGCATCCTTATGCATCGCCAGCGTATCTTTACCATACTCCAAACCGTATGCTTCCTCAATGGTTTCTCCAGGGAGCTTGCCACTTTTACGAATGGGAATAAAACCAACGCCAAGCGCATAAGCCAGAGGCGCACCGATAACGAAACCACGTGCTTCTGGACCTGCAATCAAATCAATTTTTAAATCCGATACCAATTCCTTCATATCGTTGATAGCCTTGCGGTACAGTTCACCATTTTTCATTAGGGTTGTAATGTCTTTAAAACTAATCCCTGGTTGTGGAAAATCGGAAATCACCCGAATATATTCTTTGTAGTCCAACTTAGTTCCTCCTACTGTAAACTTCAAATTAGTATATACATTTTACAACATAAATTACGAAATAGTATCTCAAGACGCACCCTTCATAAGCGACATAATCCAGCTCGTCATCTGGGTGGTGTCCGCATCCAGCAAATACCGCTCCATTTCAGCCATATTATATAATTCCTGATAGCGCGGAGAAGCAGTTAAATCCCGCTTGGGCGGATTGGATACAAAACGGAATTGACCATCTGTACGCGTCATAAACTCAAGCTCTTCGAAGATGTCCAATACTTTGGATAACATGCGTACTGAACAGGAACACTGTCGACTAAGAGCAGGCAGCATTGCCTTTTCATCAATAGGCTGTGTTCCCAATCGGGAAAGCACAACGTAAATGCGCTTGAACAGCTCTCTGTCTGGGCTTACGAGTCGACCGCCACGTTCACTGACCGAATGAAGGAGAAATACGTTTTCTACATTTTCAAAGGTCGACCATAATGCCTGGAACTGATCCGGTGTATCCGGCGGCTCCAGTACGAACAGCGACTTTACAGAGTGCTGTGCATCTCTTTGACCACCACTGGGAATAACGCTACCATCTTTATCGTACAACCATAAGGATTCAGCGTCCACGGATCCCGAGGGACGAAGCCTAGATGACGGGTGGACCAACACCGCAACGTCTTTCTTTCTTTCCTCTATGCGTGGATGAAAGATCTTGAGTCCCCGCTCTAATTCGGCAAAAGGGTCCGACACTCCACGATAATCAAAAATTTGCGGCGCCTGCACTCGAATGTCCTGCATCATGAGCTGGAGAGACCTTTTACCATTCCATTCGTTAATCGACAATTCACCCAGCAGATCTATCTCCGTTTGTTGCTGTAAGAAATCAGCCAAATCGCCACGACGGAAGGCAATCGCGTCCAGCGATAAACCGTTCTGCTCCAGCAGGAGCTTCACATGATTTTTCTCACGTCCCATTTTACGAGCCTCACGCAATTGCAGACCCTGTAATACGAATCGTGGAGATGGATTCCCCATACCAAAAGGCTGAAGCAACTCAAGTTCTTCAACCACTTGCAAAGATACCTCGTCCAAACGACAGACCATATCAGCTTCAGCTACAGGAATGAGATCGTCTGGTGTCAGAATGGAACCCGCATAGCAGTTCAGTTGCTCTTCAAACAATTCCAGATTGTCACGGGACAGCGTCATACCCGCTGCCGAAGGATGACCACCAAAATGCTCCATAAGCTCATGGCTGTCCGTAAGAGCACTGTAAATATCCAATGCAGGAATAGAACGGGCGGAACCTTTGCACATGCCTGTCTCAGCATCTATACCCAGAATAATGGTCGGTCGATAATAGCGATCTAATAGCTTGGATGCCACAATTCCGACAACGCCGACATTCCAGCCTTCACCAGCCAACACAATAACTGACGGTAGCTTGCCTCCATTCAGTTTGGATGCCAATTGTTGCTCGGCTTGCTCCACAATACGTTCAACCACCTGTTGACGCTCACGATTGAGCAGGTCCAGCGCATGCGCAAGTTGGTCTGCTTCTTCCTCTTTTTCTGTCGTCAGCAGAGAAACGGCTCGTCCTGCATGATCCAAGCGCCCGCTGGCATTAATCCGCGGAGCCAATGCAAATGCGATGTTGACTGAAGTCACTGTAGATATATCTACGCCCGCTACATGGAGCAACGCACGAATCCCCGGAAATGCAGAGTTTCTCATGGATTGAATCCCTCTGCGTACCATCGTCCGATTTTCACCATGTAGTGGCATCAGATCGGCTACCGTGCCGATAGCGGCGATTTCAAACCATTCCTCCGGCACCTCACCCAACAGCGCCTGAGCGAGCTTCAGGGCAACACCAACACCTGCAAGACCTTTAAATGGGTATGGACAACCGGGGAGCTTCGGATTAATCAAAGTATATGCCTCGGGAAGTACAGCAGGCGGCTCATGATGATCCGTCACAATAACATCTATCCCCAAGGAAGTTGCATAAGCAATTTGTTCTACTGCACTAATTCCCGTATCTACTGTAATGACCAGTGTAACTCCCTGCTGATGTGCCCAATCAAGGGCATGATTATGCAGACCATATCCCTCGTTAGAACGATGGGGAATATAAATATCATAGGAAGCCTTCAGAAAACGCATGAGCTGAATCATCAATGATGTACTGGATACGCCGTCTGCATCATAATCGCCATAGATTAATATATGCTCGCCACGTTCCAGAGCCTGGCGAATTCTCGGCACGGCCTCTTTCATACCGAGAAGCAGAAAAGGGTCGTGTACATCGTCCACACTTCCGTACAAAAAGCGGTTTGCTTCCCCGGCGGTAGTGACGCCCCGGTTCACTAAAAGCCGGGACAACAATGGTGAAATCCCCAGTTCTTCTGTCAACAGCTGAGCCGCTTCCAGGTTAGCCTCTGGGGTCTTCCATCTGTACTGCGAATGAAGCAATCCTATTCACCTTTCTTTCATAGTCGTCCTGCCCTATTGAAGCAAAGACGACGCATCATTATCTGGCAGTTCATGATTGGATTTGTAAGGATATCCGGCTTGATAAGAAATGAACTGCATTTGTACATGGGTCACCTGTGGAAAACGGGCTAACAGTAAATTTTTGGCTCGATCGGCGATTTCCTGCGCTTCCTGTACCGTAATCCGCGGGTTCACACTTATCGTTACATCCACTGTTATGAAATGGCCAGTTTCCTGAGCATGTAAGTGTTCAACCGTTACAATACCATACACCCGTTGAATCGTCTCCATAAAGCGTCGGGAGTCTTCCTCTTGCAAGGGCTGTGCAGGAACCTGGTAAGTGGTATTCATTACCATCAAATATCCTTTACGCAGCACCAGACAGGCTACCAGCAAAGCTGCGGTCGGATCAAGATATAATAAGGCAGGCCATTCCATTGCTTCGCCAGTCATTGCACCGATCATGCCAATCAATGCAATCAACGATGCATACAGCGAGTAACGTTCATGGTTAGCGTACCGATCTGCTTCCTCTTTATGACCATGTTTAATCGAGTAGCGATATTGAAACTGAAATAGCGCTTCTCTCAACACCAACGTAATAAATACGGTAATTAATGCATACAGACCGGGAGCCTGCGGTTCCGAACTGCTTAATGAACGAACCGCCGAGATAGCTAGCTGAAGACCGCTCATCAGCACTAAAATAGCCAGCACCACAGATATGACCGTCCGGACTTTTTCACCGTTTCGCAATCGTGCCAGCATTCCGTGCCCTGTAGCACCCTTGGAAAACAGAAGCTCCTGCAAACGGGAAGCACTATCCGCAGCCGTGTGCAGTGCATCTCCCAACAACGCCTTGCTGTTTGCCGCATAACCGACGGCTCCCTTTAGAACAGCCAGCGCGAGATTACCTACAATCCCGCTCAACGCCGCAGTTTCCAATGATCGGCTGCGTTCGCTATTCACAACGTTTCCCCCTCAATCCTGAACTAACCCTTTCCCAATAAAGCTTATTCTAAAATAACCGAATTTCTCAAAATCAAAAACCATTCACATTTAAGTGCCACTACTGAGCCTTACTTAAGGTAAATCTTAAAACCTTAGAAAACCGCGCCCAAGCAGACGCGGCTTTCTCTTTAATTTATACTACTGGTATTTGCGTAACTTAAGACTTTGCAGTTTTGACCGCGCCCCCGCCAGCTGTCGGAGATTTTTGTTTTCCTTTCAATGCCACCCACAGCGGGCTGGCAATGAAAATGGAGGAATAAGCACCAAACAACAAACCAATGACCATTGCAAGTGAGAACATACGGATCGATTCGCCGCCAAATATGAACAAACATACGGAGGCAATAAACACCGTAAACACGGTTGCAAGTGAACGAGTCATTGTCTGCGCAATACTGTGATCAACTACCTGCTCTAAGTCGTCCCTGGACTTCTTCTTCGCAAATCGTAGATTTTCCCGAATACGGTCAAAAATAACGACCGTGTCATTAATGGAGAAACCAACAATCGTCAGAATTGCCGTAATAAAGGTCAAATCCACCTCAAGCCGGAAAATCGAGAAAATACTGATAACGAGGAAGGCATCATGCAACAACGAAACGATGGCTGCAATGGCAAACCGCCATTCAAACCGGATCGAAATATAGGCCGCGATGGCTACACATGCTAGCAAAATCGCCCATATTGCATTCTGCTCCAGTTCTTGTGCCATTTCCGTATCCACTGTATTGACCTCAAACGAAGCCTTCGGATCCAGCTGTTTATTAAAAGAAACCTTAAAATCATTCACTTGCTGATCCGTCAACACCTGTGAGAAGCGAATGCCGAAACGCTCTTTCCCCGGTGTATAATCCACCTCTTTGCCAATCCCCTGCTTATTCAGCAAAGTTTGAATCTGTTCTTGTGTAACGGCTTTAGTCAAATTGACATCCACATTGGAACCGGAACGAAAGTCCACCCCGTAATTCAAGCCAAATATCGACAAGCTCAGAATACCAAGCAGTGTGATAATAATCGAGAACGTGTAAAACCACTTGCTCATCTTGATATATTTATAGTCCCAATTAAAGCGCACTAATATCACTCTCCTTCACACCAAAATACTTGGGCTTCTTCACAGCATCCGCTTTAACTAGCAGATTGAGCAAGAAGCGGGAGAAGAAGATATTCGTCAAGATACTGGTGACAATATCAACGATGAGCACCAGAGCGAAACCTCTAACGGAGCCTGTTCCGAGACCAAACATAACCGCTGCCGCTATAATTGTCGTAATATTGGCATCCATAACGGTACGGAACGAAGCCTTACTACCTGCGATAACGGAAGAACGTATCGTTTTGCCTGTCTTGATTTCTTCTTTAATCCGTTCATACGTAATAATATTGGCATCGACTGCCATCCCGATCCCGAGCACGAAGGCGGCGATACCTGGGAGTGTGAGTACGAATCCACCCAAGTAGAAGATCGCAAGCACCAGCCAAGTATGAACGATGAGACAGAAACTGGCCACTAATCCCGGTACACGGAACATCGCAATCATAAATATCAGAATAATGATCGAGCCAATCAACCCAGCACGAATCGTCTGATCCAGTGACAATTGACCCAGCGTAGCACCTACACTCTGAGAATATTTTTCCGTCAGTTTGAGCGGAAGGGCACCCAGATTAATCGTATCCGCCAGTTTATTCGCTTCATCACGAGTGTAGCTACCTGTGATTGACGCGCTACCGTCCGTTAATTCCCCACGTACTGTAGGTGCAGACAGCAATTCCTGATCCAGGAAAATAGCTAATTCTTTATTCAGAAGTCGCTTTGTGATTTCTGCAAATTTAGCCTTGTCCTTGACTTTGATACTAATCTCAGGTTGATTCAGCTGGTCATAGCCTACAACAGCGCCATTCTCCACAAAATCATTACCGCGGAGCTCAATTTTGCTGTATTGACCTGGCTTTTTAGCATCTGCTGCCGTTGCACTGCGAAACGTTAATTCTGCAGGCTTTTTCAGCATGGAGCGGACTTCTGCCTCATTAGTGACACCAGCAAGCCGCACGCGAATACGGTTGCTTCCCTCTGTTGTTACTTCCGGCTCAGTCGTACCGAGCGCATTAATCCGTCTCTCCAGACTTTGAGCTGTTTGTATAAGAGACTGTCTGGTTACACTCTGCCCGGCTTCCAAAGGCTGGGCTTCATATAAAATTTCAAAGCCTCCCTTTAAATCGAGGCCTAATTTTAAACTGTTCAGTAGGCCCGGGCTTGTCCCGATCATAACACCAGTAGTTATGAGCACGACCACGATGAAACTTAGAATTCTTTTCATTCCGTCCCATGTTCCCCTTTCATTCTCAATATTCCTATTATAGCTACCCCTCAAAAAGCAGTCAATTTGAACGCAAAAAAAGACCCCCTTCTATTCGAAAGTGGAGCCCCGTAATGCGGACATAGTCAAATAGTTCATAAAGCTCGTCGCTTTAAGGGAAAGTATATCGTTAACGAGCTTGTGCAGCGGAGGAATACCCTCCTTTTCATATTTATGGCTGACGCAATTCCATACGTCCTTACTTGTGACATGCTCATAGCCTACGAGAATCAACTCGTCAGCTTTACTTTGACAGAGCATCTCAATTGCGTCATCCCAATCCTGCTCATCCAGCTCTTCCATACCCACGATGGCCGTTCCTCCTCCCAGCGACTACCGGTTCCGCAGATCAGCAACTAGCGGGGTTATTGACTGCTTTGTAGAACATTTCTGTCCTGATCCTGGAAAACCCTTCTTTTCGTCGAAAATAGCCTTAAATCAACAATATATGCATTCATTTCGCTCGTCAATAGCAGAATTCACCACTCTCCCTCTTGTTGTCTAAATCACTTTGTTTCTGAACGGAAAAGCTTGTCATGAAGATGGACAGGTCCAGCATATCTTCTAAAGTAATGTATAGACGCAGAATTACATTTGGGGAAGAGGGAGTTGCGATTGAAAAAGCAGACATTCATCCATGGAGCGATTATTTTATTAGCAGCAGGAATCATCAACCGAATACTAGGTTTTATTCCCCGAATCGCACTCCCGCGTATCATCGGCCCCGAAGGAGTTGGCTTGTACCAACAGGGGTATCCCTTTTTTATCGTTCTGGTGACGCTTATTACCGGGGGAATCCCTCTTGCGGTAGCCAAGCTTGTAGCCGAAGCTGAAACGGCGGGACAGCCCGAAATGTCGCGGCGTATTTTGCACACCAGCCTGCGCTTCACCATTACACTCAGTCTGATCGCCATGGTGCTCTGTCTTGTGTTCGCGCCTTGGATCACAAGCCATCTTCTGACCGACAGCCGCGTGTATTATACATTCGTGAGCATGAGCCCAATGATTGTCATTGTAGCTGTTTCTTCAGCTTATAGGGGCTATTTTCAGGGAAAGCAAAATATGATTCCTTCCGCCAGCTCCTCCATTGCGGAGACCGTTATGCGCATTTTTTGTGTCATTTGGTTTGCTTACTTGCTACTTCCACATGGGGTAGCCTACGCTGCTGCAGGTGCCATGCTCGGTGCTCTGGCGGGCGAATTCATTGGCATGATTGTGCTGCTATGGCAATACGTGTGTAACCAGCGAAAAGATCGCATCCTTCAGCCGAATTCGCCTTTCCCTTCCTCTGAGGTTCATCTTGAGCAATCAACCGTTTTGTCACGTCTTATGTCTATATCCGTTCCCGTTACTGCTGGAAGGCTTGTCGGTTCCTTATCCTATTTGCTCGAATCTATCTTGTGCATGCGCAGCCTCGCCGTAGCAGGCATTGCAACTGGCGTGGCAACCGCACAATATGGAGCCATGCAGGGCATGGTCATTCCTGTGTTATTACTACCTGGGGTTCTAACCAGTTCGCTAGCAGTTTCACTCGTTCCTTCGTTATCCGAAGCAGCAGCCAAGGGGCATATTACAGCCATTCACAAACGTCTACATCAATCGCTTCGGCTCGCTTTGGTTGCAGGAGCCCCATTTGCCGTGATCATGTATGTATTGGCAGAACCTCTGTGTCTGCTACTCTACAATAATGGCGATATTGCAGGCATGCTTAAGCTCATGGCACCTTTTGCTCTTTTTATGTACATTCAGGCCCCGCTTCAGGCAGCACTTCAGGCGTTAGACCGTCCTGGAAGTGCCTTATTAAATACCTTTATCGGAGCCGTTATCAAAATCGTGCTGATCGTCTGGCTTGCTTCCCAACCTCAGTACGGTATCTACGGAGCTGTCATCGCCATTTGTATTAACAGTGCCATTGTTACTCTCCTTCATGGCTTCAGTGTCAGCAGGCTACTTCGCTTCCGCGTACGTTTGCTCGATTTCTGGAAGACCGGGATAGGCATGATCATCATGGCAGCAGCAGTGTTATATTCCTACAGACATCTAACGATGTTCGACCAAATGTGGCTCCAATTTATTTTTGCCGCAGTCTTGGGGATTATACTGTACCTTTTCCTGATGACCTTGATCAAAATGATTGATTGGGACAACCTTACACGCATTCCAATCCTGAGAAGATGGTTTAAAGCATAAGAAATCTAATCCGAAGATTTTCCATAGGCCGGTGGTGTAATGTACACATCACCTCTATGGTTAACCGAGCATAAAAAAACATCCTTAAAATCCTTGTGTCCCTTCGCTTGAATTTGATTTTTAAGCCAAAAACGGTTCATGTCCATCCGTTCCAAATTTCGATCTAGCACCTTGCCATCCATGATTAATGGAATAGGCAGTCCCTCATATCTAAACTTTCCACCGATTTGTGGAGAAGGATGGACTTTATCCACCTGCAGCTCTTTGTTTGCCAAATCTGTTCCGTTTAATACTTGCTTCATTTTTTCGTGTTCCACTCCATCGTTATCATCCTTACCTATAACCGTTAGCTTACCTGTCGTTTCCAAAATAACATATTCAACTTCGTCCAGACTTTCTATATTTTGTTCACGAAGTTGTAACAGCAAGTCATCCAAATTGTAACGTTGTTTCACCATTTCGTCCTTGTTTAATTGTCCATTAGAGTACAATACACTGGGCCTACCATCAAATAGTAAGCGCAGTCGCCGACTTTTCAGACTGAAAAAGGAAATCCCAATTTGCAAAATTAACAGCACTCCTAAAGGAATCAATCCTTCGTAAAGTGGACGTTTTATGTCCTCCAGGCTGAATACAGCAATTTCTGCAATCATAATGGATATGACGAGATCGAAAACAGACAATTTACCGATCTCCCTTTTACCCATTAAGCGCATCACCAGATATACAATAAAATACATGAGCAGCGTCCGAAAAATATGAGCAAAAATATCGTGACTCAATATGTTCGCCTCCTCCCCTGTACTTGCAATAAGACATGAGTCGTTCATTGTACACGTATTCTGGCCGTTCCTCACTTGGCTCATACAAAAAACAAAAGGCTAAATTATTGAAATAAAGAGAAAGACTGCTTGCGACTTGGTACTAAGCCGGGAGGCTTGGCCATAGAATGATAATAGTTCAAACCTTGGTACAGGAGGAATTATCAATGGAGCTCATTCGCCGCTGGTGTTCGTTTCGTCTGGCCCATCCTATTTTATCCGGCTTATTCTATGCTTTTGCATGGATGCTGCTTGGCGCATTGATTCTTTCACTACTCTTGTGGCTGACACAGATGCAGGAACAGGACTTATCATTGTATACGTACATCGTCCATGCATTCGCCATGCTATCTGGCGGCTTCGTCGCCGGTAAAAGATCCACAAACAAAGGCTGGTATCAAGGCGGTATTACAGGCATCCTGTATGGACTAATCGTTCTACTGGTCGGTTTTCTGGCATTGGATGCAGGCATGAACGGCAAGGACCTGTTACACTTAGGTTTCGCGTTTGTCATAGGCGCAGGTGGTGGGATGTTTGGCATTAATCTCAGCAAGTAATCAAAATGTTTGTACCTATGTAATAAAACAACACAAAAAAACCGAGCCTCCTCAAAGGCTCGGTTTTTGCATAACGGTCACAAGCATTTTACGATTTGGAAACAGCTTCCTCAGATGCTGTGTCTTTTGCAATCGCATTGCTGATTGCACTGCGGTCAAAAGTCAGCTTCGTGACATCATTCACACGCAAAACTACTACATCATCCGTAATCTCCACAATTGTACCGTGAAGACCTCCGATCGTAATGACTTTATCTCCCTTTTTCAAAGCTTGAAGCATCGTTTGACGTTGCTTTTGTTTTTTCTGATTCGGGCGAATCAGCAAGAAATAGAAGATTACAAACATCAGAGCCAGTGGCCAGATCATTTGAAAAAGTCCGCCTGTTCCACCGGGTGCAGCAGCGGCTGTAGCAAAATGAAACATGTTAAATCCCCCTTTCGTATACTCTCCCTAAAACTTAAAAGCCTTTATCATTATCATGAAGACCGTACTGCTCAAAAAATTCATCTCGGAAATCAAGCAGCCTGTCATCCATAATCGCTTGTCTGACATTACGCATCAATTGTATTAAGAAATGCAAGTTATGATACGTTGTCAGTCGGAGCCCGAAGGTTTCATCCGCTTTAATCAAATGTCGCAAGTAAGCACGTGAATAATTGCGACAAGTATAACAATCACAAGCGGGATCAAGCGGGCCAAAATCACTTGCATATTGGGCATTGCGAACGACAAGACGACCTTGGCTGGTCATCGTTGTCCCGTTGCGAGCAATTCGCGTTGGAAGTACACAATCGAACATATCCACACCACGGATAGAGCCTTCAATCAAAGCATCAGGCGAACCCACGCCCATTAAATAACGTGGCTTGTTGGTAGGAAGCAGAGGAACCGTATAATCGAGCACTTCATACATCAAATGCTTTGGTTCACCTACGCTCAGTCCACCAATAGCATACCCCGGGAAATCCATGGAAGTCAAATCCGCAGCGCTTTGCTTGCGCAGATCTTCATGCATGCCTCCTTGAACAATGGCAAACAGCCCTTGATCATGAGGACGCGCGTGTGCCTCCAAACAACGCTCAGCCCAACGGCTGGTACGCTCCAGTGACTTTTTCACATACTCATATTCAGCTGGAAATGGCGGGCATTCATCGAAGGCCATCATAATATCTGAGCCAAGCGAGTTTTGAATTTCCATCGCCACTTCAGGCGAAAGAAACTTCTTATCTCCATTTAAATGAGAGCGAAAATGAACACCCTCCTCTGAAATCTTGCGCATTTCACTTAAAGAAAACACCTGGAATCCGCCGCTGTCCGTTAAAATAGGACGATCCCAATTCATAAACTTGTGCAGTCCGCCCGCTTCACGAATAATATCGTGCCCGGGACGAAGAAACAAATGGTACGTGTTACTCAAAATAATTTGAGCATCCATCGCTTTCAGTTCCTCAGGACTCATCGTTTTAACAGTCGCC
This sequence comes from Paenibacillus sp. FSL L8-0158, assembly GCF_038592965.1. GTDB lineage: Bacteria > Bacillota > Bacilli > Paenibacillales > Paenibacillaceae > Paenibacillus > Paenibacillus polymyxa_D. Next base: position 4,412,779 of record NZ_CP151949.1, read on the forward strand.
TGAGTTCCCACAGGCATAAAGGTTGGTGTCTCAATAACTCCGTGAGGTGTGTGTACACGCCCGAGACGGGCTCCCGATTGCTTGCAGGTTTTGATATGTTCGTATCTTATTGCTGGTGCCATATTTTCTCTACCATCCTTAATTAATAAATGAACATTGCATCCCCGAAGCTGAAAAACCGATATTGTCGGTCAATCGCCTCCTGGTAAGCATGCATAATATTCTCCCTGCCCGCCAGTGCGCTGACCAGCATAACCAAGGTGGATTTGGGCAAATGGAAATTCGTAATCATCGCATCCACCACACGGAATTCATAACCTGGATAAATAAAAATCTGTGTCCAGCCACTACTGGCCTCTAATACTCCATCACCAAATTTACTCCCCACTGTCTCCAGCGTCCGGCAACTGGTCGTCCCCACCGCTACGACTCTTCCACCGCGCGCCTTGGTTTCATTGAGCACATCGGCTGTTTCCTGTGACAATGAATAGTATTCTTCATGCATTACATGCTCTTCAATCGTATCCACAGACATCGGTCTGAACGTTCCTAAGCCAACATGAAGTGTGATAAAGGCAACGGTAATGCCCTTCTTTTTAATCTGGTCCAGCAACTCTTCTGTAAAGTGCAGCCCTGCCGTTGGAGCCGCAGCCGAACCTTCATGCCGAGCATAAACGGTCTGATAGCGCTCGCGGTCATCCAATTGTTCCTTGATATACGGCGGAAGCGGCATTTGGCCCAAGCGGTCCAATATCTCCTGGAAAATACCGTCATATGAAAATGACAGTACCCTTCCGCCCATATCTCCTTCTTCCTCAATTACTGCTTTCAGCTCATCACCGAAAACGATAACAGCACCCTTTTTCAGCTTTTTACCGGGTTTCACCAATGCTTCCCATCGGTCTCCTTGCAGTTGCTTAAGCAGCAAAACCTCAGCCTTAGCTCCCGTGTCTTCTTTGATGCCAAACAGGCGTGCAGGAATCACTCTCGTATCGTTTAATACCAGCGTATCTCCTGGTTGAAGATACTGCACAATATCCGAAAACGTATGATGATCCACTTCACCGTTATTTTTGTTTAACGTCAGTAATCTGGAAGCGCTCCGTTCAAGCAAAGGCGTCTGTGCAATTAATGTTTCAGGCAGTTCAAAATCATAGTCGTTTACGTTCATATATTGGTCAGTCCTTAACTATATCCACATTTTTGTAATAGTGTTGCAAAATTTTCTTGTAATCATACCCCTGCTCGGCCAAGCCGTTGGCACCCCATTGGGATAAGCCCAAACCATGACCATTTCCTTTACCTGTAAAAATAAAGCTTTGTGTTTTGTCAATGACTCGTGCATGACGATCTTCATTCATGACGATCACCCCGTTACCACTTGAAGTACTGCTGCCAGATGCGGACAGGATTTGAGTGCCTTGTGTACCACTTACATGAGAAGTAGCCCCATCAGCGCCTAATACAGTATAACTTCCGGTACTCGCAATATCAAACAGTGTGCTCGGGAGTCCGCCCATCGCTGAGCGATACATATCAGGATATTTCACTTTCAAAGGGGATCCGTCCGCTTCAACCTCCAACACTCGCCCTGATGGACCACGTTTGGTGACATCGAGGTGATTAATAGAGGAAGGCACTGTGCCCGTTACTTTCCCTTGCAGGGATTTAGCAAGCTGAGCTGACGTAAAGGGCCCCCGCACCCATGCATAGTCTCCGGACTGAGGCACCTTTTCCAATACAATCATCTCTTCGCCTGGCTGCACCTTGGCTATTGGTGTAACTGTTGATTGGATTTGGGGAATAGGACGCACATTTGTATTCTCCGCAGTAACGGTGATTTTGTCTAACCCCGCTTCTGTGACACCCTCCAATTCCTTAGCATTATCCTCACGAATATACCCTGTCTTGCCACTGGAGAGGAGTACATGATACCATTCCTGTACCCCTTTTTGTGCCGAAGTATCCCCCGAGCTGTCTACGCTAGCAAAGGCTTCGCCACCACTGTTCCACACCTCGGAAGCATCTGCTGTCACACCGCCCGCATTAGATGAAAATACTGCTTCGACCACTTTACCGCCACTTTTAATGACTTCACCAGCTGTTGCATCTACAGCCTCATTGACGTTGGCATGTTCCGAGCTCTTCCCGTTGTAAGCCTGGCTTAACGTGCCATCTACCACATTGCCGATCTGAAACCGATTGCCTTGGGCAAGCGAGTAGCTACGAGCCGCTACCGCTTGAGCCTTGAGCGCTTCATCTGGCCATGAGGAATATACCTCTGCTCCTACCACAGAATACAAATACTGCTCCAAAGGGACTTCGTTCACAAGCGCCAGCTGGCCTGACGTCATGCCAATCTCCATCTCGCCGCGATATGTACGCTGTGATCTTTCCATCACTTGTACTCCATTATTACCGCCGTTGACAATTATCTTGCTATTATCAGAACCACTTAGCATGTAATGAGACATCACCTGCGAGCCGGTCGTGACTCCTGCTTCCTGTCTTATAATGAGGCCGGCTTGAGTAGCATTAACTTTAGACAACGTGAGTCTCGGCTGCTTGCTCTCCAGCTCAGTTTTCAAAGCCGACAGCTTGCTGTCATTACTTTCTTCTCCAACCCATACAGCATACTGACCTCTTGATTGAATCACAGTAAAAGCATCAAAGCCTGCCGCAGCAATTGTCGTTCGAACGAGATTAGCTTCCTGCTCGCTTCCATAGCTTCCTGTGGACCAATGCTTGTTTCCCTTCACCTCGGCCTGCGCTCCGGTTGCGGAGGAAATGCGCTGTACAGCAGCTTGCGCAGACTGTTCACTAGCATATATTCCCGCGTACACTTGATACACAGAACTACCATTTTTTGAACCGATAAAAACCGTAGGTTTATCATTAGTCTTTTGCAGGGCTTGCGCCGCTTTTATCGCCGCTGCTTCATTTCCTTCAAGCACCTTCACCCGATAGCTGTCTACACTAAAACGAGCCGTACTGTCTGGCAGTCCAATCCAAGTTTGAAAACTGCCTCCACTGTTCTGTCCAACACTCAAACCTCCTGATGATTTCAAGGTTACAGCGGGGACTGTCGCTTTATATTTGCTACCTAGATCCGCAAAAATCACTACACGAATATCCTCTTGGGCGGCAGCAGCGTGAACGCCCGAAGACCAAGGTATGCACACTGTAGCTAATACCATAATTGCTGCTGCTCGTTTGGCCCGGCCCATCCATGCACCGAAAATACTTTCTCGGTTAAATGCTTCTCCACTCATTTCTGGTTCCCCCAATCTAGCTGCCTAGCACTTATATTGCGTAATTTATCGGGATCTTGATCCTCGTCTGTCCCTTTAAATACATCGGCGGAATAAACCAAAATATAAACCCGCCAAAATCTTACTTATACTCTCATTCCCTCAATCATCCGTCATCCGATATCGTATTCACCATACTTGCATGTAACCATGCAATGATTTTTTTAAAAGTGCATCATGTTTCCTAATCACCGTGGATCCGTTGGCATGGGGATTCCAAGGTGGGCATATGCCGCCGGAGTCACTGTTCGTCCCCGAGGTGTTCTTTGTAAAAGACCAATTTGTAACAAATAGGGTTCATACACATCCTCAATAGTCTGACTCTCTTCACCAATGGTTGCAGCAATTGTGTCCAATCCTACAGGTCCGCCCCGGAATGAATGAATCATGGCCTTAAGCATTTTATGATCAATTTCATCCAGCCCGAGAGGATCTATTTGAAGTCTCTTTAGCGCCTCTGCAGCCAACTCAGAATGAATAATTCCGTCTCCGGCAACCTGGGCAAAATCACGCACCCTTTTTAACAGTCGGTTGGCAATACGCGGTGTCCCCCGTGAACGCAATGCGATTTCCTCCGCCGCATCCCCGACAATTTCAATCTCCATAATATCCGCGTTCCTGGACACGATGTAAGCCAGCTCGTCTGTCGTATAAAACTCTAATCGACTAATAACACCAAACCGGTCACGCAATGGCGCAGAGAGCAGCCCAGCGCGCGTAGTGGCCCCTATAAGAGTAAAGGGGGGCAAATCCAGACGGACCGAGCGTGCACTCGGGCCTTTACCAATCATAATATCCAGCGCAAAATCCTCCATCGCCGGATACATGACTTCTTCCACCGTACGATGAAGGCGATGAATCTCATCAATGAACAAAACATCACCCTCTTGAAGATTGGTCAGCAATGCTGCCAAATCTCCCGGTCTTTCAATTGCAGGACCTGAAGTCGTACGCAGATTAACCCCCAACTCATTGGCAATAATGTTAGCAAGAGTTGTTTTACCCAGCCCAGGCGGTCCGTATAACAGTACATGGTCCAACGCTTCTTTACGCATTTTGGCCGCTTCAATATATACTTTCAGATTTTCCTTAACCTGATTTTGCCCGATATATTCATTTAGATAACGGGGGCGAAGGCTTAGCTCTGCCGTCTGGTCTTCCATCATCAAATTGGCGGAAATAATCCGGTCATCCATATTCCATCGCTCCTCTTTTCACCAGACATTTGTTAACGGACATCCGCGTCCTATCCGGCAAACAACAGTTGCAAAGCCCGCTTCATCAAAATATCGGCAGATTCATCAGGTTTTGCATCTTTCTTCATTCTGCTCCATACCTTATCCAACTCAGTATCAGTATAACCGAGCGCCTTGAGCGCCTCACGGGCCTCGCCCCAATATGAACCTTCGCCTTCTTCTACGACAGGCTCAGCAAACAATCCGGTTGCCATCCCCAACGAGCCAATACCGTCCAGCTTGTCTTTCAAATCCAGAATCATACGTTGTGCAGTCTTTTTACCGATCCCCGGTAACTTGGTGAGAAATGTGATATTCTCCTGATAAATCGCCGTTACCACATGAGCGGGCGTACCGCCTCCTAAAATACCAAGCGCAACACGCGGTCCAATACCAGATACATCAATCAGTTTACGGAAAAGTTGCTGCTCCTCACGGGTCGCAAAACCGAACAGTAAAATAGCATCTTCCCTTACATGATGGTGAATGTAAATAACCACTGGACCTTCTGTTTTGGCGAAGGCGTAAGGATTCGGACAAAATACCCGATACCCTACACCCTGCACATCTAAAACGACATATTCATTTTCCAAATGGGCCACAGAACCACGCAAGAAATCTATCATTTTCGCAATACCTCATTTAATTTTGAATTTAGTCCATAGGAATGCGCATGACAAATAGCCACCGCCAAAGCATCCGCTACATCGTCCGGTTTCGGCACAGCTTGAAGCTTTAGAAACATTCTAACCATTTCTTGTACCTGTTTCTTCTCAGCCTTACCATACCCTACAATAGCCTGCTTTACCTGCATCGGCGTGTATTCACCTATAGGCAAATTACGTTGTTTTGCAGCCAGCACCAGCACCCCACGTGCCTGACTTACAGACATAGCGGTTGTAACATTGCGATTAAAAAAGAGCTTTTCCAGTGCTACCGCATCAGGCTTATATTTATCTATTAATTGCAACATGCCTTCATACACATGAAGCAGCCTTTCTTCTTCCGGTGTATGAGCCTCCGTCTGGATGCAGCCATACTGCACAGGCACCACTTTACTGCCAATCTTGTCTACAAACCCGAAGCCCACAATAGCAATACCCGGATCAATTCCTAGAAAACGCAAAAAAATCTCTCCCCTATCGCTCAATCATGGCGTAACTAACCAATAGCCAGCGTTATCCTGAATATACTCACGGCCAAATACCATATAAAGCGAACATATGTGTCGTTCTTTTCATTATAACAAAACTTTGTATCTAATAGAGGAAAAAATTTAAACGTGAGTAAAAACATAAAAAGAGACGCTTCAAGCCTCACCTCATGGGCAAAGCCTAACGTCTCGCAGTTGTAATCAATAGTGCTGTTTTAATACCCTCTGTGTTCGCTCCACGGCAAAGTCACTAAAAGTGGAGATTACACTGTTATACTCATTTATATCCTGTACACGGATTCCCTGCTGAAGTTGTTTATACACCCCTTCTGGCAAGGCCGTCTCCATGGAACCCACATCCAATTGAAAAAAAGTGCGGATAACTTTTTCTCTTTTAGGCAGCCCTTCATACAATGTAAGCTGGCCGTCAGTGCTCAAACCCATGTATCCACGCTCTTTGCATGACTCTGACAAGTCTTCCACCCTGCGTTCCAGCCACACCTCTCCTTTGGTATTAAGTCGTCCCTTCCAATCTGGATGTTGCTTCAGTAAGGTCTCTAACTGCTGTGAACTTAGCGTTCCCAAGGAAAGTGTTTCCGTACCACATACGTAGGTGGTTAACAGACGGGTCTTCCTGCTTATACCGGAAGCACGAATACTTTGCAATAGTTGCATCTGTGAGGAGTGATCTTCAGTTGGACCCAGATGTGAGGCCTCCTCCATGCTCTCCTCTGCCATGACGGTAGTAGCGAGTGGCTGTGACAACATAGCCTGCATATAATTCGAAAACAGAATACCCAACCCTGCCAGCAAACAAGCCGCACCAAAAATGCTACAGGCCCACACTGTTCTTCTCCACTGTTTCCAGCGCCGTTTCATCTGTTTTTTCCAACTTAATCGCTTCACAGTAATCCCTTCCGTCCCACTTTTTGTGTTAGTGTGACCTGGCGATTACTGATTTATACAAAAAGATAATTGATACAACAAAAAAGCCGCTGCTTCCAGCGACTTTCCTTTTAAATCGGGATGACACGATTTGAACATGCGACCCCCTGGTCCCAAACCAGGTGCTCTACCAAGCTGAGCTACATCCCGAAATACATGCCGGTGAGAGGACTCGAACCTCCACGGTTTCCCTCACGATTTTGAGTCGCGCGCGTCTGCCAATTCCGCCACACCGGCTTATAAAGTTAATGGCGCGCCCTGAGAGATTCGAACTCCCGGCCTTTTGATTCGTAGTCAAACGCTCTATCCAGCTGAGCTAAGGGCGCAAATATGGAGCGGACGACGGGAATCGAACCCGCGACCCTCGCCTTGGCAAGGCGATGCTCTACCGCTGAGCCACGTCCGCAATATCATTATATCCATGACATATAAGTGCATGAATGGTGAGCCATGAAGGACTCGAACCTTCGACACCCTGATTAAAAGTCAGGTGCTCTACCAACTGAGCTAATGGCTCCCAACAGGGTAATATAACTTTGTAAAAATGGCGGAACTGACGGGATTCGAACCCGCGATCTCCTGCGTGACAGGCAGGCATGTTAGGCCTCTACACCACAGTTCCATAGCAGTTTTCATTCAAAAGTTAATTGGTTGCGGGGGCAGGATTTGAACCTGCGACCTTCGGGTTATGAGCCCGACGAGCTACCGAACTGCTCCACCCCGCGATAATATTAGGGATTGCTATTTAAATAAATGGTGGAGGCTGAGGGGCTCGAACCCCCGACCCTCTGCTTGTAAGGCAGATGCTCTCCCAGCTGAGCTAAGCCTCCATACTACTTATGACCCGTAGGGGATTCGAACCCCTGTTACCTCCGTGAAAGGGAGGTGTCTTAACCCCTTGACCAACGGGCCGTACAATAAAATAATTATGGCGGAGAGAGAGGGATTCGAACCCTCGAGACGCTTTTGGCGCCTACACGATTTCCAATCGTGCTCCTTCGGCCAACTCGGACACCTCTCCATATGGCTCCCCGAACAGGACTCGAACCTGTGACAACTCGATTAACAGTCGAGTGCTCTACCAACTGAGCTATCAGGGAATATTAAGCATAAAGCTCTGCTTGGCGACGTCCTACTCTCCCAGGACCCTGCGGTCCAAGTACCATCGGCGCTGGAGGGCTTAACGGTCGTGTTCGGGATGGGTACGTGTGGAACCCCTCCGCTATCGCCACCAAACATGAATTTGCTACGCAAATTCTTCCGTATTGAAACTCGGTTCATCACAGCTGTGTGAATGAATTTCAATGCGTATTTCGTATGTATTTCTACATACCTTCAAGGTTACACCCTGAAAACTGGATCCGAAACTCATTTGCGTTTTATTTTAGGATAAGCCCTCGACCGATTAGTATTGGTCAGCTCCATGCATTACTGCACTTCCACCCCCAACCTATCTACCTCGTCGTCTTCAAGGGGTCTTACATACTGGGAAATCTCATCTTGAGGGGGGCTTCACGCTTAGATGCTTTCAGCGCTTATCCCTTCCGTACATAGCTACCCAGCGGTGCTCCTGGCGGAACAACTGGTACACCAGCGGTACGTCCATCCCGGTCCTCTCGTACTAAGGACAGCTCCTCTCAAATTTCCTACGCCCACGACAGATAGGGACCGAACTGTCTCACGACGTTCTGAACCCAGCTCGCGTACCGCTTTAATGGGCGAACAGCCCAACCCTTGGGACCTACTTCAGCCCCAGGATGCGATGAGCCGACATCGAGGTGCCAAACCTCCCCGTCGATGTGGACTCTTGGGGGAGATAAGCCTGTTATCCCCAGGGTAGCTTTTATCCGTTGAGCGATGGCCCTTCCATGCGGTACCACCGGATCACTAAGCCCGACTTTCGTCCCTGCTCGACTTGTAGGTCTCGCAGTCAAGCTCCCTTCTGCCTTTGCACTCTTCGAATGATTTCCAACCATTCTGAGGGAACCTTGGGGCGCCTCCGTTACTCTTTAGGAGGCGACCGCCCCAGTCAAACTGCCCACCTGACACTGTCCTCGCACCGGATCACGGTACCAAGTTAGAACCTAGATACGATCAGGGTGGTATCCCAAGGATGCCTCCTCTCAAGCTGGCGCTCAAGATTCAACGGCTCCCACCTATCCTGTACAGATCGTACCCAAATTCAATATCAAGCTGCAGTAAAGCTCCATGGGGTCTTTCCGTCTTGTCGCGGGTAACCTGCATCTTCACAGGTATTAAAATTTCACCGGATCTCTCGTTGAGACAGCGCCCAAGTCGTTACGCCATTCGTGCGGGTCAGAATTTACCTGACAAGGAATTTCGCTACCTTAGGACCGTTATAGTTACGGCCGCCGTTTACTGGGGCTTCGGTTCATAGCTTCGCCCGAAGGCTTACCACTCCCCTTAACCTTCCAGCACCGGGCAGGCGTCAGCCCGTATACTTCGCCTTGCGGCTTCGCACAGACCTGTGTTTTTGCTAAACAGTCGCTTGGGCCTTTTCACTGCGGCCCCCTCGGGCTATTCACCCTACCGAGGCACCCCTTCTCCCGAAGTTACGGGGTCATTTTGCCGAGTTCCTTAACGAGAGTTCTTCCGCGCGCCTTAGAATTCTCTTCTCGCCTACCTGTGTCGGTTTGCGGTACGGGCACCTTCTCCTGGCTAGAGGCTTTTCTTGGCAGTCTGAGATCATGACCTTCGCTACTGTAATTTTCGCTCCCCATCACAGCCCAGCCTTAACGATGTGCGGATTTGCCTACACACCAGCCTCACTGCTTAGACGGACATCCATCCGTCCGCGTCACTACCCTACTGCGTCACCCCATTGCTCATAACGGATTACGGTGGTACAGGAATTTCGACCTGTTGTCCTTCGACTACGCCTATCGGCCTCGCCTTAGGTCCCGACTTACCCTGAGCGGACGAACCTTCCTCAGGAACCCTTAGGCTTTCGGCGGATCTGATTCTCACAGATCTTTTCGTTACTCATACCGGCATTCTCACTTGAATGCAGTCCAGCGCTCCTTACGGTACACCTTCAACCCGCATTCAACGCTCCCC